>CAKTZW010000077.1 GCA_934636065.1 uncultured Labedella sp. | reverse complement strand
GCGAACCCGAAGGTGCGGGACGAGATCGCGCGCATCATCGGGTTCTGGCTGCAGCTCGGCGTCGACGGCTTCCGCGTGGACGCCGTGCCGTACCTCCTCGACGACGACACCCCGGACGACCCGTACGACTTCCTCCGCACCCTGCGCCGGTACATCGCCCGCCGCAGCGGCACGGGGATGATGCTCGGCGAGGTGAACCTGCCGCACGAGGAGCAGTTCGACTTCTTCGGCAACGCGGAGGGGGACGGACTCACCATGCAGTTCGACTTCCCGACCAATCAGGCGTTGTACCTCGCGCTCGCGCGCGGCGACGCCGGACCGCTACGCGATTCGCTGTTGTCGCGGCCGCAGCTCGAGGCGACGAACCAGTGGGCGAACGTCGTGCGGAACCACGACGAGCTCAACCTCAACCAGCTGAGCGAGCAGGAGCGCACCGAGGTCTTCGAGGCGTTCGCGCCCGACGAGTCGATGCGGATGTACGGTCGCGGCATCCGGCGGCGACTTCCGTCCATGCTCGGGGGCGATCCCCGTCGCATCCGGATGGTCTACAGCCTGCTGTTCTCCCTCCCCGGCGCCCCGGTGCTGTTCTACGGCGAGGAGATCGGCATGGCCGAGAACCTCGACATCGAGGGCCGCAACGCGGTGCGCTCGCCGATGCAGTGGGCCGATCAGCCGAACGGCGGCTTCTCCGCGGCACCCGAGAAGGACCTCGTGGCCCCGCTGACGAGCGACGGCTACTCGTCGCAGCACGTCAACGCGTCGCAGCAGCGCCACGACCCCGACTCGCTCGCCAACTTCATCGCGCTGCTCATCTCCCGCTACCGCGACTCCCCCGAGATCGGCTGGGGCGCCTTCGAGCTGCTCGACCAGCCGCACGCGAGCGTGCTCGCGCACTCCCTGCACGGCGACACGGGGCACCTCATCGCGCTGCACAACCTCGCGTCCGAGGCGCGGACGGTGCCGATCACGGTGCCGGACGCTGACGACGAGACGCGCCTCGTCGACCTGTTCGCGGGCGACATCCTGCTGCCCGACGAGAACGGCGCGCTCGAACTCCCGCTCGATGGCTACGGCCACCGCTGGCTGCGGGTCGTCCGCGCGGGCGACAAGCGGCTGACGTAGGAGGAGCGGCTCCGCCGCGCTGCACTCATTCGCCCTTCGACAGGCTCAGGGACCGGGTACCTCCAGTCGGTCCCTGAGCCCGCCCTTCGACAAGCTCGGAAACCGGACGTTCCCCGGTCCGTGAGCCTGTCGAAGGGCACGAAAACACAGCGCGGCGAAGCCGCTCCGCGTCAGGCGGTGAAGACGCCCGCGAGGGTGCGCTTGCCGCGGCGGAGCACCGCGACGCCGCCGGGGAGCGACGGCTGGAACACGGCGTCCTCGTCGGCGATCTTCTCGTTGTCCACGTAGACGCCGCCCTGCGCGAGCGCCCGGCGGGCCTCGCTCAGGCTCGACACGAGCCCCGTCTCCACGAGCAGCGACACGATGGACGCGCCCGGCTCGGCCGTGACGTGCGGGAGCTCGGACAGCGCCGCGCGCAGCGTCCCCTCGTCGAGTGCGGCGAGGTCGCCGTTCCCGAAGAGAGCGGCGGACGCGTCGATCGCCGCCCGCGCTGCCTCCTCACCGTGCACGAGGGTCGTGACCTCGAGCGCGAGTCGCTTCTGCGCCTCCCGACGGAAGGGCTCCTCCGCCACGGCGCGCTCGTAGCCCTCGATCTCTTCGCGCGTGAGGAACGTGAACACCTTGAGCCGCGCGATCACGTCGGCGTCCTCCGTGTTGATCCAGAACTGGTAGAACGCGTACGGCGAGGTCATCTCCGGGTTCAGCCACACGGCGTTGCCCTCGCTCTTGCCGAACTTGGTGCCGTCGGAGTTCGTGATGAGGGGCGTGCCGATCGCGTGGGCGTCGACGCGCTCCACGCGGTGGATGAGGTCGACGCCGCTCGTGAGGTTGCCCCACTGGTCGCTGCCGCCCGTCTGCAGCACGCAGCCGTAGGTGCGGTACAGCTCGAGGTAGTCCATCCCCTGCAGGATCTGGTAGCTGAACTCGGTGTAGCTGATGCCCGCGTCGGAGTTGAGGCGCGCGCTCACGGCGTCCTTCTTGAGCATCGTGCCAACGCGGAAGTGCTTGCCGATCTCACGCAGGAAGTCGAGCGCCGACAGCGGCGCGGTCCAGTCGAGTTTGTTCACCATCGTCGCCGCGTTGTCGCCCTCGAAGCTCAGGTAGTTCTCCACCTGCGCCCGCAGGTTCGCGACCCACTCGTTGACGGTCTCCCGCGAGTTGAGCGTGCGCTCGGCCGTGGGGCGCGGGTCGCCGATGAGTCCCGTGGACCCGCCCACGAGGCCGAGGGGCTTGTGGCCCGCGAGCTGGAGCCGGCGCATCACCAGCAGCTGCACGAGGTTGCCGAGGTGAAGGCTGGGGGCGGTCGGGTCGAAGCCGCAGTAATACGTGATCGGGTTCCCGCCGAGCAGTGCTTTGAGGGCCGAGGCGTCGGTGGACACGTGCACGAGTCCACGCCAGACGAGTTCGTCCCAGACGTCCTCGAAGGAGGCGTCGTTCCGTTGGGTCAGGAGAACGGGGTTGATCACCGGTTCACGATATCAGCGGCGCCGCTGTGGCCTGATAGTCGACAGCCATCAGGTTTCAGGCTAATATCAAGCACATATTAGCCTGGAGGTTGAAGGCATGTACGTCATCACGGCCGATCAAGTGGACAGCCGACTCACCACCGACGCCGCCGCGGGTGCCCTCGAGACGATCACCCGGGAGCACGGCGACAACCTCGTGCTCCCACCCGACCGCACGGCCGGAGACGAGATCCAGGCTCTCACGGACGACCCCGCGACGGCGTACCGCCTCACCCTCCTGCTCACGCGCGACGGCCGATGGAGCGTCGGGCTCGGCATCGGCGCCGTGCGTCGGCCGCTCGGCGACTCGACGCGCGCCTCGACGGGCGAGGCATTCTTCGCCGCGCGCGCCGCGATCGACGCCGCCAAACGGAACCCGACGCGCTTCGCCCTCCGCACCGAGGGCGGCGAGGGCGCCGAGGGGACGAGCGAGAACGCACTCCGGCCGGAGGACGTCGAGGCGCTCGTGGCGCTCGTCCTCGCCCTCCGCGAGAAGCGCACGGACAAGGGCTGGGAGGTGCACGACCTCCTCGAGGCCGGCTCGACCCAGGCGGAGGCGGCCGGCGCCCTCGGCATCACCCAGGGCGCCGTGAGCATGCGTGCGCGCACGGGGTCGAGCCGTGAGGAGTTCGCGGCGTCGGAGGCGATCGTTAGGCTGCTGGCGACCCTGCACGAGGATACGACGAACGGATGAGCTCGATGGACTTCTTCGACAGCACGCTGGGCGCCGTCCTCTACTGGTTCTCGACCGTCGGCTTCGCCGCCGCCGCTCTCGGTGCCGCGGTGCTCACGATCGTGCTGCGGCGCAACGCCCTCATCGTCGTGTCCGCGGTGCTCCTCGCCGTCGGCCTCGTCACGGTCGCCCTTCCGACGCCCGACCCACCGCTCGTCGTCGCTCTACTGCTCGGCGTCGCCGCGTTCGCCCTCGCCGTCCTCGGCGGATCGCCCGCCGCGTCCTTCGCGCTCGACCTCGCCACGCACGGCACCGTGCACCCGGGGGCCTTCGGCGGCATCATCATCGACCGGGATTCCCCCACCGCGACCGCGCCGCGGGAGGTGCTGCGCGGCGGACTCGCGATCGGCTACCTCGAGAGGGCGGCCGTCGCTGGAGCGCTCATCGCGGGGTTTCCCGAGGCGATCGCGATCGTCGTCGCCATTAAGGGCGTCGGCCGCTTCACCGAGCTCGCCGAAGCCGAGACGCGGGAGCGGTTCATGATCGGGACGCTCGCGAGCATGGTGTGGGCGGCGGCCTCAGCCGGCCTCTTCGTCTTCGCCCTCCACTGAAAGCGCTACACCCGTCCGAGGGCGCCACTTCCAGCGGGCGCCCTCGGCACCGAAATGGCGCCCTCGGCTCAGCTGTCGCCCGATGCACCTGGCTTGTCCCGATCCCCGGACGGTGGACGGCGGCACCCGGGCGTCCCCTCCGAGGGCGCCAGCACGGTACCGAGGGCGCGTCGCCTACCTGGAGCCCTCGGACGGGTGTAGCTGTTTGGGGTCGGCGTTCGGGTGGCGGCGGTAGGGCGAGACGGTCGGGTCGCCGGCGATCCAGAACCGCCACGGGAAGTCGTCCCCACCGCCCGGACCGCTGACGCCCGTGCGCGGACCCACAGCGACCTCGGCCGCGGACGCGCTCAGTTCGAGCTCGAACGGGGGACGGTCGAGCGCCGACCCGTCGTCCGTGAGGGCGATCCCGAGCGCCGTGGCGAGCCGAGCGGGCCCGCGGGCGAGCTCACGATCCGTCTTCGCCGCCGGACGGCGCGAACGGGCGAGCTCCGCCCCCTCCACGATCTCCCCCGCACGAAGAAGAACGGCGGAAGCGGTCCCCTCCGGCGAGCACACGATGTTCGCGCACACATGCATGCCGTACGTGAAGTACGCGTAGAGCCGCCCGGGCGGACCGAACATCGTCGCGTTCCGCGCCGACTGGCGCCGGAACGCGTGGGAGCCCGGATCCTCCCCGACCCCGAGATACCCCTCGACCTCGGTGATGCGGAGCCCCACGACCCCCTCGTCGCTCGAGCGACGCAGCACGGCGCCGAGCAGGAGCGGGGCCGCCTCGACCGCGGGGCGCGCGAGCACCCGCTCCAGCTCCGTCATCGCGACGGGACGGCGTCCAACGCGGCGGCGAGCGCAGCGACCCGCTCGGTGAGCTCCGAGCGCTGCTCCGCGACGCGCGTGGGCGCCGTGCCGCCGGCGCCGTTGCGCGACCCGATCGACCCCGCGACGGTGAGCACGTCCCGCACGTCCGGCGTCAGCTGTGGCGAGATGGCCGCGTACTGCTCGTTGCTCGGCTCGTCGAGGTCGAGACCGTGCTCCTCGCAGAAGCGCACGAGCGCGCCGGAGATCTCGTGGGCGTCGCGGAAGGCGACTCCCCCGCGCACGAGCCACTCGGCGACGTCCGTCGCGAGCGAGAACCCCTGCGGCGCGAGCTCCGCCATCCGGTCGACGTTGAACCGCAGCGTCGCGACCATGCCGGTGAACGCGGGGAGGAGCACCTCGAGGGTCGCGACGGAGTCGAAGACCGGCTCCTTGTCCTCCTGCAGGTCCCGGTTGTACGCGAGCGGGAGTCCCTTGAGAGTCGCGAGCAGACCCGTGAGGTTGCCGATGAGCCGGCCGGACTTGCCGCGGGCGAGCTCCGCGATGTCCGGGTTCTTCTTCTGCGGCATGATGCTCGACCCCGTGGAGTAGGCGTCGTCGAGGGTCACGAACGCGAACTCGCGCGTGTTCCACACGATGATCTCCTCGGCGAGGCGCGAGAGGTCCACCGCGATCATGGCCGCGATGAAGGCGAACTCGGCGACGACGTCGCGCGACGCTGTCGCGTCGATCGAGTTCTCGGTCGGGCGCTCGAAGCCGAGCTCCGTCGCGATGAGCTGCGGGTCGAGACCGAGGGAGCTGCCCGCGAGGGCGCCGGCGCCGTACGGCGAGGACGACGCGCGCCGGCGCCAATCCCGCAGTCGCTCGAGGTCGCGGACGAGCGGCCAGGCGTGCGCGAGCAGGTGGTGCGCGAGGAGCACGGGCTGCGCGTGCTGCAGGTGGGTGCGTCCCGGCATGACCGCCGTCGCGTGGTCCTCCGCCTGCACCGTCAGCGCGTCGACGAGTCGGACGAGCTCGTGCCCGATCGCGCGGGCGTGGTCGAGCAGGTAGAGCCGCACGAGCGTCGCGATCTGATCGTTGCGGCTGCGTCCGGCGCGGAGCTTGCCGCCGAGCGCCGTGCCCGCGATCGTCATGAGGCCGCGTTCGAGGGCGGAGTGCACGTCCTCGTCGTCCTCGGACGCGGTGAACTCGCCGGACTCGACGGCGGCGGCGAGCTTGTCGAGCGCCTCGAGCATCCCTTCGAGCTCGTCCGCCGTGAGGTAACCCGCGGCGGCGAGCGCCTTCGCGTGGGCGCGGGACCCGGCGATGTCGTAGGGCGCGAGCGCGAAGTCGAAGTGCGTGGACACGCTGAGCCGCGCGAGCTCGGGAGACGGTCCGCTCGCGAATCGTCCTCCCCAGAGCGCCCCGGCCTCGCTCGCACGGTTGTCCGCCATGTCAGTTCCCTTCGGTGTTGCTCGTGTGGATGAGGTCGGTCGTCACGCCTGCTCGAGGAGCCAGACCAGCAACGCCTTCTGCGCGTGGAGCCGGTTCTCCGCCTCGTCCCAGATGATGCTCTGCGGTCCGTCGATGACGTCCTCCGTCACCTCGAAGCCGCGATCGGCGGGGAGGCAGTGCATGAACACGGCGTCCGACTTCGCCCGGGCCATGAGCTCGGTGTCGACGCGGTAGGCCGCGAGCGAGGTGAGGCGCTTCGCCTTCTCCTCCTCCTTGCCCATCGACACCCACGTGTCGGTGACGACGACGTCGGATCCCGCGACGGCCTCGTCCGGATCGGTGAACAGGGTGATCGACCCGCCGGTCTCCCGGGCGCGCGCCTCGGCGTCGGCGACGACCTGGTCGTTGGGCGCATAGCCCGCCGGGGAGGCGACCCGCACATGCATGCCCGCTGTCGCGCCCGCGAGCAGGTACGACTGGGCCATGTTGCTCGCGCCGTCGCCGATGAACGTCAGCACGAGTCCCTCGAGGGCTCCCTTGTGCTCGCGGATCGTCAGGAGGTCGGCGAGAAGCTGGCACGGGTGGAAGTCGTCGGAGAGCGCGTTGACGACGGGGACCGTCGTGCCCTCCGCCATCTCCTCGAGGCCGGCCTGCGCGTACGTGCGCCACACGATCGCGGCGACCTGCCGCTCGAGGACGCGCGCCGTGTCGGCCGCCGTCTCCTTGCCGCCGAGCTGGCTGCTCGCCGTGGAGATGATGAGGGGCACGCCGCCGAGGTCCGCGATGCCGACGGCGAAGGAGACGCGCGTGCGGGTCGACGACTTGTCGAAGATCACGGCGACGGTCTGCGGACCGGCGAGCGGCTTCGTGGCGAAGCGGTCCTTCTTGAGCTCGATCGCGAGATCGAGGATCGTCGACTGCTCGGCGTGCGAGAGGTCGTCGTCGCGGAGGAAGTGGCGGGTCACGTGGCTGCTTTCGGTGGAGGTCAGACGGCGGCGAGGGCGGCGCGGAACCGCGAGTCGAACTCGGCGAGCTCGGCGTCGCCGATGATGAGGGGCGGGGCGAGGCGGATGCTGCGATCGTTCGGCGCGTTGATGACGAGGCCGCGTTCGAGGGCGGCGCGCACGATCGCGGGCGCGACGGGCTCCGCGAGCCCGATGCCGACGAGCAGTCCGGCACCGCGGGTCTCGAGGATGAGCGGGGAGTCGATCGCGGCGATGAGCGCCCGCAGCTGCTCTCCGCGCAGGCGGGCGTTCTCGACGAGACCTGCTGCCTCGATCTCTCCGAGCACCGCGTTCGCTGTCGCGGTCGCGAACGGGTTGCCGCCGAACGTGCTCCCGTGCTGCCCGGGCGAGAAGATCTCGGAGGCGCGACCGAAGGTCACGAGGGCACCGATCGGCACGCCGCCGCCGATGCCCTTCGCGAGCGTGATCGCGTCCGGGACGATCCCGGCGCGCTGGAACGCGA
>CAKTZW010000076.1 GCA_934636065.1 uncultured Labedella sp. | reverse complement strand
GGTCAAGTCTACGGCCCCGCGGTGGCGCCGGGTGCAGGTGGCGGGCGCCGCACTACCCGGGCAGGACGGAGACGATGCTGCGGACGGGGACGGTCCGCTCCACGTCGGCCTTCGCGTCCCGCCCGCGCAGGCGGCCTCCCGAGAGGCCGGTGGCCTCGAGCCGCAACTCGCGGTCCGATCCGTCCGGGAAGCGCACGACGACGGTGATCGTGCTGCGGCGTCTGACCGCCTCGTCGAGCTGGCGGCCGAGCCACGCCGCATCGGTGGCCTCGCCGTCCTCGCCTCTCGAGGCGCGCAGTCGCGCGACGAGCGCATGGACGGAGGGGAGTCGGAGATGCCGCGTCGCCGCGACGTGTTCGCGGCCGAGGACGACGATCTGACCGTCGGCGCTCTCCGGCGCGACGGGATAGCGTGCGTCCTGCAGGGCCCAGAAGACGACATCGGGCGGCAGCGCGCTCTCGAGCCGGTCGGGAGACACCGGAGAGACCGGCCGCAGGGCGAGCGGCGCGAGAGTCTGGTCGACCCCGATCGCCGCGAGGTAGTCGCGGTCGGTCGACCTTACGTAGGCGGCTCCGGCCGCATTCGTCCCGTCCGTGGCCGAGAAGGGCCCGACCCGCACGAGCCCGTGACGGGCTGACGCCTCGGTGACGACGTACTCCACCGGCTGCGGCACGCCCGTGAGCGACACCGACCGGAGGAACGCGAGGATGTCGTCGCGCGTCGACCCGTTCGACAGGGCCCGTCCCACGCTCGCGGCGCTCAGCCGGTACGTCGAGGCGTGCGAGCGGGACTCGAGATCCGCCATGGTGCGCAGTCTGCTGTCGAGGCGGGCGAGGAGCGGTCCCGGAGCGATCACGGTGAGGTCGTTCTGCACGTACACCTTGTCGACCTCGGCCGGGAGGGTCGGTGCCAGAACCGCTATCGCGGCGTCGATGCCGTCCGTCAGCAAGGAGACGGCGGCCGGGCTCCAGACGCCGCCGACGGTGAGGCCCAGGAGGTCCGAGCGCGTCCCGAGTCGCTCGATGCGGGACGACAGCCACTCCCCGCCCGCGGGGAACCACCAGCGCGCGAAGGCCTCGAGCCGGTCGCCGAGCTGACCGTGTCGCGTGGACGTCATGACGGCGAGGATCTCCGGTGAGAGGCCCGCGAGCCACGACTCGGCGAGCGCTTGCCAGCGGGCCGCGATGCCGCGTCCGAGCCAGTCGAGGCCCGACGGTGTCACGAGCCACGACCGGTCCTCGAGGGAGACGAGCCCGGCGGCCGACGCGAGATCGACGAGCGCCGCGACGTCGTCGACGTCCGTCCCGACGATGGTGGAGAGTCGGCGGGCGTCGGGGAGCGACAGTCCACCGCGTCCCAACTCGCGCGCCGGGTGGCGCAGCAGGGCGCCGAGGAGGTCCCCTGTGCGGGCCGACGCGAGGAATGCCCGCTCCGCCGAGACGGTCGCGACGCGGCCGGCGTCGGCCGAGGGCGCGAGGGTGCTCGGTCTCGGTTCGGAGACGAGGACGTCGAGTGACAGCGTTCCGGCGTCGATCGCACGCAGCGCGTTGCCGACGGCTCCGATCGGGACGTCGAGGTCGCCGACGAGGAGGAGGCCGGCGGTCGCGGCATGCGCTCTGCCCTCCTCGAGGTCGTCGGCCTCCCAACCGGAGCCGGTGCCCGCTCGACGGGCGACGAGGGCGATCAGCTCCTCGGCGGCGAAGGGCCGGTCGAGCTCGGCCGCGGCGGCGAGGACGACGAGCGTCCGTCGATCGAGTCGGCGCACCGCCGCCTCGAGCCGCGAGCGGTCGAGCAGGTACTCCGCCAGATCGAAGAGGTCGCCGATGCGTTCGTCGTCGGGCACGCCCCGCGCCTCGAGCAGCGCTCGGAGACGGTCGTCGTCCCAGCCGCGGAGTGCGCCGGCGAGCGCGAGGGTGTCCGTCACTCTGGCCTGCTCGTCGGCGCGTCCATGGTCAGCTGCGCTCGCGACGCGCGGGAGCAGCGGATCGTGCTCGGCGGACAGTCGCGAGCACGAGCAGGGTGAGCAGGAGGAGGAAGGCGAGGGGGAGGCCGAAGTACGGCGTCATGGCGACGACGGGCCAGACGGTGCCGCCGAAATCGGTCGCACCCGCCCACGTCGCGATGAGGACCACGAGGAGGCACACGACCGACACGACGGAGATGCCGACGAGCATGAAGGCGAGGATGCGCTCGAGGCGCGTCGTGCCGGGGGGCGCGGGGGTGCTCACGCTGTCAGGATATGCCCAACGACTCGGTCCGGGTGGCGCCGGGCCGGTCACGGCGGACGGCGCGCAGCGGGACTTCCGGGTGGCGGGCGACTAAACTGGGAGCGCGGCGTGAGCGTCGTCCGCTCCTGGGACGGTCCAGGGGCGACCACCCCCGACGCCGACACGATCGGCGTTTCGATCCACAGCGAGGTTCCCCCATGCCCACCGGCAAGGTCAAGTTCTACGACGACGACAAGGGCTTCGGTTTCATCGCCGGAGACGACGGCACCGAGGTCTTCCTCCATGCGTCGGCTCTCCCGTCGGGCGTCACGAGCATCAAGACGGGGACGCGGCTCGAGTACGGCATCGCCGACGGCAAGCGCGGTGCTCAGGCGCTGTCCGTCCGCGTGCTCGAGGCGCCGCCGAGTCTCGTCAAGATGAAGCGGAAGTCGGCGGACGACATGGCGATCATCGTCGAGGACCTCGTGAAGCTGCTCGACGGGCTGGGCGCCGGCCTCCGCAAGGGGCGGTACCCCGACGGTCAGCACGGGCGGAAGGTGGCCGCGGTCCTGCGGCGCGTCGCCGACGAGCTCGATGTCTGACGCCGAGAGCCTGCCCACCGAGGCTCCGGTCGAGGCGGACACGACAGCGTCGATCGACGCAGAGGGCGACCGGCCGGCGGACGCCGTGCTCGTCGAGTCGCGTGCTCTCGCTCGGGCGGCGCTGCTCGAGGTCACTCCGGAGGCGACCATCGGCGCGGATGCCGGCCACACCGTCGAGGGGGAGCACGTCCTGTCGTTGCGCTTCGCCGGCCGGCTCGAGGGCTACGTCGGGTGGTTCTGGACGGTCACGGTGGCGCGGGTCGACGACGAGGACCCGACCGTGCTCGAGATCTCCCTCCTGCCCGGCGACGGCGCCCTCGTCGCTCCCGACTGGGTGCCCTGGTCCGAGCGGCTGGCGGAGTACCGCGCGTCGCAGGAGGCCGCCGCCGAAGAGGGCGCGTCCGAGGGTGACGGGGACGATGACACGGATCGAGACGACGAGGATCCGGACGACGAGCTCGACGAGTCGGACCTCGGGGACGACGACCTCGACATCGACGACGTGGAGACGGTCGATACCGAGGACGACGTCTTCGACGACTCCGAGGGCGATGACTCCGAAGAAGACGACGACGGCGACTCCGACGACGAGGACGACGACGAACGCTGAATCGCGCTGACACCGCAGAAGGGCGGGGCCGGTCGGACTCGACCGGCCCCGCCCTTCTCCTGCGCGGGAGCGACGCGCGTCAGAGGGCGTCGACGACGTACTCGATACACCGGACGAGTTGCTCGACGTCGGCCGGGTCGATCGCGACGAACGTGGCGATGCGCAACTGGTTCCGTCCGAGCTTGCGGTACGGCTCCGTGTCCACGACACCATTCGCTCGGAGCGCCTTCGCGACGGCTCCGGCGTCGACGGACTCGTCGAAGTCGATCGTGACGACCACGTTCGAGCGGGCGTCGGCGTCCGACACGAACGGGGCGGTGTACGGCGTGCGCTCAGCCCAGTCGTAGAGCGTCGCGGACGAGGTGGCCGTCCGTGCGCTCGCCCAGTCCAGGCCGCCGTTGCCGTTGATCCAGTCGAGCTGCGCCCGGAGCATGACGAGGGTCGCGATCGCCGGTGTGTTGAGGGTCTGCTCGAGCCGCGAGTTCGACACGGCGTTCGCGAGCGAGAGCGTCTCCGGGATGTAGCGTCCGCTCGCGGCGATCCGCTCGATCCGCTCGATCGCCGCGGGCGAGACCGCCGCGAACCACAGGCCGCCGTCCGACGCGAAGTTCTTCTGCGGGGCGAAGTAGTAGACGTCCGTCTCCGCGATGTCCACGGCGAGGCCGCCGGCTGCGCTCGTGGCGTCGACGACGGTGAGGGCGCCCGGGTCGCCCGTGACGCGGCGCACCGGGGCCATCACGCCCGTCGAGGTCTCGTTGTGCGGCCAGGCGTAGACGTCGACGCCCTCGACGCTCTCCGGGTGGACCAGTCCGCCGCCGTGCGCCGTGCGCACATCGGGGCCCTCGAGCCAGGGAGCCGCCGCCGCTGTCGCGAACTTCTGTCCGAACTCGCCGAACGCCAGGTGCTGGCCGCGGCGCTCGATCAGCGAGAAGGCCGCGGCGTCCCAGAACGACGTCGATCCGCCGTTCGCGAGCAGGATCTCGTAGCCGTCCGGAAGGGAGAAGAGCCGCGACAGCCCGGAGCGCACGTCGGCGACGAGCGACTTCACGGGAGCCTGCCGGTGCGAGGTCCCGAGGAGCGTCAGGCCGGCCTCCTCGAGGGCGGCGACCTGTTCCGGGCGGACCTTCGACGGTCCGCAGCCGAATCGTCCGTCGGCGGGCAGGAGATCACGGGGGATGACGAGCTCAGGCATGGCTCGATTCTAGGGGCGCGGTGCGGTCGACACCGTGGTGGACCTGCGCGGAGCGCGTCTCCCGGAACAGTAGGCTGGAGGTCGCATGCGCGAATTCGAAGGGGATGTCGATGACCGACCTTATTGACACGACGGAGATGTATCTCCGCACGATCCTCGACCTCGAGGAGGAGAACATCGTCCCCTTGCGCGCGCGGATCTCCGAGCGCCTCGGCCACTCCGGTCCCACCGTCTCGCAGACCGTCGGGCGGATGGAGCGCGACGGGCTCGTCGTGGTCTCGGGGGACCGGCACCTCGAGCTCACCGACCAGGGCAGACGGCGCGCCATCCATGTCATGCGCAAGCACCGGTTGGCCGAGCGGCTCCTGAGCGACGTGATCGGACTCGAGTGGGAGTTCGTGCACGAGGAGGCGTGCCGCTGGGAGCACGTCATGAGCGAGCAGGTCGAACGCAAGCTGCTCGAGGTCCTCGACCACCCGACGGAGTCGCCGTACGGCAATCCCATCCCCGGTCTCGAGGAGCTCGGGGGGCCGCAAGCTGCGGCCTTCACCTTCGGCGTCTCGAACGTCGTCGATCTCGTGCGCGCGTCCACCGGCCCGGTGGCCGCGACGGTGCGTCGGCTCGCCGAGCCCGTCCAGTTCGAGCCGGAGCTGCTCCTCCAGCTCAAACAGGCCGGCGTGACCCCCGGTGCGACGGCGACGTTCTCCGAGTCCGGTTCCTACGTGCTCGTCCGCGTCGAGGGCTATGGGGACGGACTCGAGTTGCCGACCGAGGTGGCGGGCCACATCTACGTCGCCGTGGCGTAACCCCTGGTCAACCGTTCATTCACCGTTACCTTTCCGTTATCCGGCGTCGATCCGGTCCGCGATCGGTGGCCGAAGGCGTGCGTTTCCGCGGTTCTTCGCGTATCCTCGGGGGAGTCCAAAGGTCAGAAGCCGACCGACGGACCCCCTGCGAGTCGTCCCGAGACTCGTCACCTCGTGGGGAGAAGCCAAGACAATTCGTCGTGACGAGGGCTGCGTGCCGCGTGCCCGGGACGCCGGAGGTCACCCCATTGGTCTTGTCAGTACCCTCGACGCCTCGCCCGGACGACTCCGGGAATCCGGACGGCACGACCCGCAGCGACTCCGCTGCCACTGAGCTCCCGTCGCGTCGATCGCTCCGCCGGGACGCCGCGACGACGGCGTCGACGCGACAGCCCCGCTCCGCCCCGTCGGTCCCCGCCGCGAACGCCCGGCCGGCCGGATCGTCCACCGGATCCCGGGTGCCCGCTCGCACGGCGCCCGCCTCGGCGGCCAAGCCCGCCCCCGCCCGGAAGTCCTTCCGCTCGACCGCGATCGTGGCGCTCGTCGTCCCGGGGCTCTTCGCGACCGTCGCGCTCCCCGCGTACGCCGTCGCTCCCGACGCCACGCCGACCGAGAGCGTCCACTCGTATTCCGAGGCGTCGGCGCAGACCCTCGTCGTGTCGTCCGCGGCGCAGGCTCTGACCGTGAGCCGTGATGTGTACGGTGCGACGACGCCGGAGGAGATCGCGGCGATGCGCGCCGACGAGGCCGCGAAGAAGGCCGCCGAGGCCGCGGCGAAGGCAGCGGCGGAGGCCGCGGTGTCCGGAGCCAGTGGCGGCGGATCGGCGATCTTCGGCGCCATCGGGGGCTCCGGTGCCGTCCGCTATCCGCTCGGGGTCCGCGCGACCGTCGGGGACGGCTTCGGATCGCGCGGCGGAGCCCACAACGGCGTCGACATGCTCTGCCCCGGCGGAACGCCGATCGGCGCGATCGCCGACGGAACCGTGCGGATCTCGTCGGAGGGCTACTTCGGCTACGGCGTCGCGGTGATCATCGACCACGTCATCAACGGCAAGACCGTGAGCACGCTCTACGCGCACATGACGTACGGCACGCGCACCGTTCAGGTCGGCCAGAAGGTGACGGCCGGGCAGATCATCGGGCAGGTCGGAAGCACGGGGCGCTCCACGGCGAACCACCTCCACCTCGAGGTCAAGATCAACGGATCCCTCGTCGACCCCATCGCCTGGCTGCGGGCGAACGGCGTCGCGTAGGAGTCACGCTCGTTCCTCCGAATCGGCTGCGAGTCGTTATCCGATCGTGATCCCGCGGTGTGGACAATTCGACTTCACTCTGATCCGCGCCTAGGGTAGTCGAATCCCGCGCGAACCCGATGCGTGGACGCCGACCCGGGTGCCCGTTCCTCGTACCGGCCATCGGTCCGAGAACCACCCACGAGGCGCGCGGCATCGCCGCCGGGCGGGCGCTGGAGTTTTCCGTGGCATTTCCCCGTTCGCACCGATCCGACCGACCGCTCCTGAAGCCGGCCGATTCGCGCGCCGTCCGCCGGGAGGCCGACCGTCGTTTCCGCGCCGCGTCGAGCACGAAGCGGGTCCGGGCCCAGGTCGTCGGCTCCGTCATCGTCGCCGGGATCTTCGGGACCACCGCACTGCCCGCCTTCGCCACCACCCCGGGGCCGGAAGCGCCCACGACGTTCGAGACCGCGCGCGCCGCGACCCAGACCCTCTCGCTCGACGGGGGAGCGGCGATCGAGAGGGCGCCCGTCGACGGGTACGCCGCGACGACGCCCGAAGAGCTCGCGGCGGCTCGAGCCGCGGCCGAGGCGGCCGAGGCGGCGAAGGCTGCCGACGCGGCAGCGGCGGAAGCGTCCGCCGGGAACGTCGGCGCATCCGGCGGGGCCGCCCCGAGCACCTCCTTCAGCCTCGACGCCGTGTTCCAGACAGCGTTGCAGTACCGAGGCACTCCCTACGTCTTCGGTGGCTCGACGCCTGCGGGCTTCGACTGCTCCGGATTCGTGATGTACGTCTACGCGAAGTTCGGGATCGACCTTCCCCACTCCGTGAGCGCTCAAGCGGCCGCCGGCACGCGCATCCCGCTGTCGCAAGCACGCCCCGGCGATCTCGTCATCATGTCGGGGCACGACGGGTTCTACGCCGGCAACGGCATGATCCTCGACGCGCCGCGACCGGGCAAGGTCGTCCAGATGCGTCCGATCTGGACGAGCGACTACTCGATCGTCCGCATCGCGGGCTGACCGCGCTGCTCTTCCC
>CAKTZW010000075.1 GCA_934636065.1 uncultured Labedella sp. | reverse complement strand
GCCCACGGTGACGTGGCCGATCTCGCCGGCGGCGCGGTGCCGTCCGATCACGAGCTCGCCGCGCACGAGGATGCCCGCGCCGACGCCTCGCCCGATCTTGACGAGAAGCAGGTCGCCGCTCGCGCCCGCGAACATGTGCTCGCCGAGCGCGGCGGCGTTCGCGTCGTTCATGACGCTGACCGGCGCCGACACGGCCCGCTCGACGGCTCGGTGCATCGCGAAGCCCGACCAGCCGACGTTCGGCGCCGTCTCGACGACGCCCGACGGCGACACGATGCCGGGCGTCGCGACCCCCACCCCGAGGACACGACCGGGCGCGGCCGCGTGCAGGCGCGCCACGAGGTCCACGATGGCCGCCTCGGCACTGCCGCTGTCGCCGCTCGGCCACGGCACCGACTCGCGGTGGACGTCGTCGCCGAGGAGGTCGAAGACGGCTCCGACGTAGGTCTGCGGCCGCGAGAGGTCGATCGCGATGACGTGGAGGGCGCTGCGATCGAGGTCGACGAGGAGACCCGGCTTGCCCCGGCCCGTCGTCGCCTGCATCCCGTGCTCGACGACGAGCCCCGCGTCGACGAGCTCCGCCACGAGGTCGGACATCGTCACCCGCGTGAGTCCCGAGCCCCGGGCGAGCTCGGCTCGGCTCGACGGACCGTCGTGGAACAGCATCTCGAGCACGAGGGCGCGATTGCGACTGCGCACGTCCGTCGGAAGGCTCTTCCGGCTCACCGGTCCCGCCGCCGACGTCGTCTCCGACAGGGAGGCGTCGCGGCGGCGCGGGAACGGCATGAGGCCACTCTATGCGTCCCTCGCTATTTAGTGTACTTTCCTAACAAGAAATCGCCCGGCCGTGCACCGACGGCCGCCGGCACACACTCCCCCGTTCGGATCCGCCCCACCCACACTGCGAGGTCGCACGATGAAGTTCTTCCAAAAACTCGGCCGGTCGCTCATGCTGCCGGTCGCCGTCCTGCCCGTCGCGGCGATCCTGTCGGGCGTCGGCTACTGGATCGCCGGCGCCACCGGAGACAAGAACAACGTCGCGGCGGTGTTCTTCGGCACGGCGGGCGGCGCCCTGCTCGACAACATGGCCCTGCTGTTCGCCATCGGCATCTCGATCGGCATGGCGACGAAGAGCGACGGCACCTCGGCCCTCGCCGGCCTCGTCTCGTGGCTCACGATCACGACCCTTCTCGATCCCGCCAAGGTCGCGGCCTTCCAGGGCGTCGACGTCGCCGAGGTCGACCCGGCCTTCGCCGTCATCAAGAACGTCTTCGTCGGGATCATCGCCGGACTCGTCGGCGCCTTCTGCTACGACAGGTTCAAGGACACGAAGCTCCCCGACGCGCTGTCGTTCTTCTCGGGCAAGCGCTCGGTCGCGATCGTCACGGCGGGCGCCTCGATCGTCGTCGCTCTCGTCCTCTACGTCCTCTGGCCGTTCGTCTTCGGCGGGCTCGTGGCCTTCGGCGAGTGGATCGTCACACTCGGCCCCGTCGGCGCCGGCCTCTACGGCTTCTTCAACCGCCTGCTCATCCCGCTCGGTCTGCACCACGCGCTCAACTCGGTGTTCTGGTTCGACGTCGCCGGGATCAGCGACCTCAACAACTTCCTCTCGGGCGAGGGCACCTACGGCGTCACGGGTCAGTACATGACCGGCTTCTTCCCCGTCATGATGTTCGGCCTCCCCGGCGCGGCGCTCGCGATGTACGTCACCGCGAAGACCACCCGTCGGAAGATCGCGGCGGGCATCCTGCTCTCCGGAGCGGTGTCGTCGTTCTTCGTCGGCGTCACGGAGCCGCTCGAGTTCGCCTTCATGTTCCTCGCGCCCGTGCTCTACCTCATCCACGCCGTCTTCATGGGGATCTCGCTCGCGATCAGCACGCTGCTGCCGGTCCGGATGGGCTTCGGATTCTCCGGCGGGTTCATCGATCTGGTGCTCGGCTGGATGAACCCGATGGCGCAGAACCCGTGGCTCATCCCCGTCATGGGCGTGTTCTGGTTCGTCGTGTACTTCCTCGTCTTCCGCTTCGTCATCCTGCGCTTCAACCTGAAGACCCCCGGGCGCGAGGACGACGAGATCCTCGACGAGAACGCACCGGCCGGAGCCGCCGACGAGCGGTACCTCGCGACGGCCTCGCGCTTCCTCGACGCCCTCGGCGGCCGCGAGAACATCGTCGAGCTCGAGAACTGCGCGACGCGGCTGCGGATGGAGGTCGCCGACGTCGCCCGGGTCGACGACGCCGCGCTCAAGCGCGCGGGTGCCGCCGGAACGATGAAGCCCGGCGGGAAGAGCGTCCAGGTCGTCTACGGCCTCAACGTCCAGTTCGTGAAGGACGCCATGGAGCGCCTCATGACCGGCGACGCGACAGCTCCGTCGTCGGCCGCGCCTCTCGCGAGCCCCGAGGGGACCTCGAACACCGCAACGGCCACGGCCGCCCGCACCGCGACGACGGTGCGACTGCGCCAGCCCGTCGCCGGAACGGTCGTTCCGCTCTCCTCGGTGCCCGACCCCACGTTCGCCGACGGCATCATGGGTCCGGGCCTCGCGATCGAGCCGAGCGGTGACACGGTCGTCGCACCGGCGGACGGCACCGTCGGGCACGTCTTCGACACAGGTCACGCCGTCGCGATCGTGCTCGCCGACGGCGCCGAGGTCCTCGTGCACGTGGGCATCGACACCGTCGAGATGAAGGGCGACGGCTTCACGACGCTCGTCGAGACGGGGCAGTCCGTGACGGCCGGGACGCCGCTGCTGCGCTTCGACCTCGAGAAGATCCGCGCCGCCGGACACCCCGCGATCACCCCGGTCGTCGTGCTCAACAACGAGGGCGCGTCGGTCGAGTTCGAGTGACGTCGGCGGAATCGGTCCCGGCGGGATGGTGAGGCGCTCGTGACCGTGTTCGAGCTCGCGGTGCAGGACACCGCCGGGATCGCGGTCGCGCAGCGCATCCGGCCCGACCGGATCGAGCTCGCCTCTGCCCTGTCGACGGGGGGAACGACTCCGTCGACAGGGCTCGTCGAGCTCGCTGTCGCCTCCGGCACGCCCGTTCACGTGCTCGTGCGGCCGCGGCTCGGGGACTTCGAGTACGACAGCGCCGACCGGGAGCTGCTCCTCGCGGACGCCCGACACGTCCTCGAGCTCGGAGTCGCCGGGATCGTCATCGGCGGAACGCGCACCGGTGCCGTCGACCGCGACCTCATGACCGCCGTGCTCGAGCTCGCCGCCGGCGCCGACGTCACCTTCCATCGCGCGTTCGACACCCTGTCCGACAGGGCAGCCGCGCTCGACGCGCTCGCGGACCTCGGCGTCACGCGGGTCCTGACCTCCGGCGGCGCCTCGAGCGTCGGGGACGCGCTCGGCGAGATCCGCGCGCTGGTCGGCCGGGCCGCCGGCGCCATCCAGATCATGGCGGGAGGCGGCGTCGACGCGTCGAACGCCGCGATCGTCGCCTCCACCGGCGTCGACGCCGTGCACGCCTCAGCCAAGCGGACCGTCTCCCGCGGCTCCGCCCCGTCGCTCGGATCCGCCGACCCCGGCGGCGCGGCCTCGTACGAGACGACCGACGAGGCCGCCGCGCTGCTGATCCGCGATGCGCTGACCGATCGGACCGAGGTGGCACCGGGGTCGCCATGGCAGCCGTCAGCGCGGCGGCTCGCCGGGGCCTGAACCCCGCCCCGGCGAGCGCCGCGCCGTTTCGCGTCAGTGCTTCTTCGACCCCGGCACCGTGACCTTGCCGTCGAGGACGTTGACGCCGCGCACCGCGTCCCACGTCCCGACGTTGGCCGTCTGGATCGCGAAGCGCGGATCGTCCGCCGTCGCCGCATCGGGCGACGGCAGCGCGAGCGCGAACCGGTAGGAGCCCGCCGTGACGTCGTCGAGGGTCACGGAGAGCGTCGTCGACGTGCCCGGGAGCCACGAGCGGGCGTCGGAGTCGAGCGGCACGACGACCTCGGCACCGTTGGCGGCCGTGAGCAGGAGCGACGCGGGCCGCGGCGTGTACGGCGCCGCCCAGCCGTCGTTGCGGACCGTCACCGAGACGGTCGGCGCCTTCCCCGGAGCGCGGTCGATCCGGCTGGACTCGATGACGAATCGGTAGCCGAGCCGCTTCGACGTCTCGGCGATGCCGTCGGCGCCCCACGAGTTCAGCACGTCCTGGTTGTAGTCGCGGTTGAGGTAGCTGTAGTGGTAGCGCGCGAGCTCGGCCGAGGCGCTCGCCCACTCCGACCGCGGTGCGTTGACGGTGCAGGTCTCCCCGCCGACCGGAACGTAGAGGCTGTCCGCGGCGAGGTACTCCTGATCGAGCGTGATCGGGTCCGAGAGGAACGTGCCGAAGTCGTCGGGCGATGCGAGCAGGCAGTCGTTGTGGTGACCGGTCCGCGCGATCGTCGAATCCGTCCACGCCTCGTCGGGCGTGACGGCGCTCGACGCCGACGCGGGGACGCCGAGGAGCTTCTGCTTCGAGAGCATCGTGCGCACCTGCACGGAGCGGTCGGCGGGCAGCTCGGCCAGCAGCGCCTCGGTGACGGCGGAGCGCTTCGCCCAGTCCTCCTCCGTCACGACGCCCGGGTTCGCCGGATCCGCGACGAAGTGATCCGTGTAGTAGCCCTCGCCCCACAGCCCGATGAGCCCGTTCTGCACGACGGGGATGACGTCGGCGTTCGCGCGCAGTACCGGGCCGAGCTGCTCGATGTGGGAGAGGACGACGTCGAGGGGTGCGTCGCCGTACGGCGGCGAGTAGGGCCACTCCCCGCCCTGCGCGTAGCCGAAGCGCGTGATGACGGACACCCCGGCGGCGCGCGCCGTGTCGTAGTCCGCCTGCACGAGGTCGAGGAAGGCCTGGTCGAGCTCGGGGCTCGCGACGAACTTCTCAAGGTAGAACACGCGCAGGATCTGCGTGATCCCCTCCGCCCGGTAGCCCTCGAGCGTCGACGCGACGAGCGGCACGTATCCGGAGCCGTCGGCACGGTAGTGCGTCTCCGTGTGGTGGTAGAACCCGCGCTGCGGGTTGGCGATGATCTCGTCGCTCGCCTCGTAGGTCGCGACCTTCGGCTTCGGCGCGGCGACGGCCGGCACGGCCGTCCCGACGAGCGAGGCCGCGACGAGCACGGCCGCGAGGCGCGTGAGTCCGCGACCGCTGGTGGTTCGGAGGGTTCTCATGATGCTCCTTACTCGGTTGCTGCGAACGGTCCGCCGGACGGCGGACCGGGCGTGCTCACTTCAGGCCGCTGGAGGCCAGTCCCTCGATCACCCGGCGCTGCAGGACGATGAAGAGGATGAGGACGGGGGCCATCGCGAGCAGGCTCGCCGCCATGACGAGCGGGTAGTCGGTCGTCCGATCACCGATCAGCGTCGCGAGTCCCGCGGAGAGCGGCATGCGGTCGCTGTACGTCGTGACCACGAGGGGCCACAGGAGCTCGTTCCACGACCAGAGCACCGTCGTGATCGCGAGCACGCTGATCGTGGGGGTCGCGAGCGGCAGCATCACGCGCCAGAAGATCTGCAGCGGATTGGCGCCGTCCAGTCGTGCCGCCTCCTCGAGCTCGGCCGGCATGGCGAGGAACGCCGTGCGCATGAGGAACGTCCCGAACGCGCTGAACAGTCCGGGGAGGACGAGCCCGCCGACGCTGTCGAGGAGCCCGAGCCCCTGGATGATCTGGTACTGCGACAGCAAGTACACCTGCGACGGCACCATCAGGATGGACAGCACGAGGGCGAGGAGGACTCCCCGGCCGCGGAACCGCATCCGTGCGAACGCGTAGCCCGCGAGGGTGCAGAACAGGATCTGCGCGAGGGTGCGGACGACGGTGATCACGACCGAGTTGCCGAGCTGCTCGAGGAACGGGAGCCGCTCGAAGACGTCGAGGTAGGTGCCCCACTGCGGCTCCGCCGGCCAGAACACGGGCGTGACGCTCTGCACCTCGGCGTTCGTCGACAGCGACATGATGATCTGCCAGAGGAAGGGGAACGCCATGACGAATCCGCCCAGCCCGAGCACGATGTGGGCGACGACGTGCGAGCCGCCGCGTCGCCGGACGCTCGCCCGCGCGCCGCCCGGGCGCTCCGTGCTGATCCGCTCGGTCATCGTCCGAGCAGCGCTCACCCGCTCAGTCACTCTGCACCCACCGTTTCTGGAGTCGGAACTGGATCGCGGTCACGATGCCGATGATGAGGAAGACGAACATCGCGATCGCCGCCGCGTAGCCCTTGTCGTTGTTCACGAACCCCTCGCGGTAGAAGAAGTACACGAGCGACATGCTGCGCGGCAGCACGGGGTTGCTGCTGCCGAGGATGGCGTAGAGGAGATCGAAGACCTGGAATCCGGCGATCACGGTGATGATCGTCACGAAGAAGATGCTCGGCGTGAGCAAGGGAACGGTGACGGACGTGAACTGCCGCCACCGCGACGCCCCGTCGAGCTCCGCCGCTTCGTAGAGCTCCGGAGGGATGTTCTTGAGACCCGCGGCGAGCACGATCATGCTGAAACCGAGCGACGACCACAGCCCGACGATCGCCACGGCGACGGTCGCGGCGCCGGGAGTCGAGATCCAATACGGCCCGTCGATCCCCACGAGCGCGAGCGCGTGGTTGACGAGGCCGAAATCGCCGTTGAAGATGACGCGCCATACCATCGCGATCGCCGTGGGCATCGCGACGTACGGCAGGAAGAACAGCACGCGGTAGAAGGCCGCGAACCTCAGTCCGGGGAGGTTCAGGAGGCTCGCGAGCACGACCGCGATCGGGATGCCGAGGAGCACGATCGCCGTGTAGAGGAGCGTGTTGCCGAGGGACAGGTAGAGCTCCGGGTCCTGCAGCATCGCGGTGTAGTTCGCGATCCCCGCGAAGGTCGACCCGCCGAACGGTCCGGTCTCCGTGAGCGAGTACCACGCCGTCTGCACGATGGGCCAGAGGTAGAACACCCCGACGCCGCCGACGATCGGGGCGACGAAGAGCCACGGCCACCAGCCGTCCGAGGGTCCGCCGCGCGGCCGACGGGGCGGAGCCGCCCGCCGCCCGGCGGGGCCCTCGAGGGGCGCCGCCGGGCGGGCGGGACGGTCTGACAATGCGGTCACCCGGTCACTCCTCGGCGAGGGCGGCGTCCATGCGCTCCGCGAGGTCCGCGAGGACCTCGGAGACCGGTCGCTCGCCGGAGAACGCCTGCGGGAGCAGTTCAGCCTCCGCGGCGTTCCACTCCGCGGAGTTGAGGCTCACCGGGAGGGGGCTCGAGTAGTCGACGGCGTCGAGGAAGACCTCGAGGCCCGACTCGGGCATCGAGTCCGTGAAGGCGGTCTGGGTGCCGTCGAACGCCGGGATGATCGAGCCGGCGTCGCCCTGCTGCTGCTGTGCCTCCTCGCTCGCGAGGAAGACCTGGAGCGCCTGGGCGGCCTGCTTCTCGTCCGAAGCCGCGGAGACGACGTTCGACACGCCGTGGATGACGGTCGCCTGCTGCTCCCCCGTCGGCAGCGGCAGGACGCGGATGTCGTCGGCGAACTCGCTGTCGACGAGCGCCGAGCGGAACCAGCTCCCGCCCTGGTACATCGCGAGCTTCCCGGAGGTGAACCACTGGTCCGCCGTCGTGTCGGTGAGCTGCTGGATGGAGGGCGATCCACCGGAGGCGATGAGGTCCGTCCAGAACTGGATGCCGGCCTCGGCCTCGGGCGTCGCGTAGCCCGACTTCCCGTCCTCGATCACGGTGCCACCGGCCTGCAGGATCGAGTTGTA
>CAKTZW010000074.1 GCA_934636065.1 uncultured Labedella sp. | reverse complement strand
GTCCGGCGACGATCGGATCTGTCATCGTCGCCCTCACCGTGATCCCCACCGTCGGCCTCGCCGTGCTGGCTCGTCGCACCCGACCGGTCGCCGGCGCTGTATCCCCCCGCTAGACCACCCATTCACAGAAAAGGAACTCATCATGCGCGCCACCCTCATGTACAGCGCCGGCGACGTCCGCGTCGAAAGCGTCCCCGACTCCCGCATCAAGAACCCCACCGACGCGCTCGTGCGCATCACCGCCGCGTGCGTCTGCGGGTCCGACCTGCACCCGTACCACTCGATGGAGGCAGCCGACGGACCCGCACGGATGGGTCACGAGTTCATCGGCGTCGTCGAGGAGGTCGGCGCGGACGTCGTCACGGTGAAGAAGGGCGACCTCGTCGTCTCCCCGTTCGCCGTCTCGGACAATGTGTGCGAGATCTGCCGGGAGAATCTGCAGACCTCCTGCCTCCATCCCGAGGCGAACTTCTGGGACGGCATCCCCGACGAGGGCGGTCAGGCGGAAGCCATCCGCGTCCCCCTGGCCGACGGCACGCTCGTCAGGCTCCCCGTCGCCGCGGACTCGGCGCTCATCCCCTCGCTGCTGACCCTGTCCGACGTGTTCGGCACCGGCTACCACGCCGCTGTCGCCGGGGGTGTGTCGGCGGGGAAGTCCGTCACGGTCATCGGAGACGGCGCGGTCGGACTCCTCGGGGTGTTGTCCGCCAAGCGCCTCGGGGCCGAGCAGATCATCCTCATGGGCCGGCACCAGGCCCGCACCGACCTCGGTCGCGAGTTCGGAGCCACCGATGTCGTCTCCGCCCGTGGCGAGGACGGCATCGCGCAGGTCCGTGACCTCACGGGCGGGCTCGGGACCCACGTCGTCCTCGAAGCCGTCGGTTACCTGTCCGCCTACGAGCAGGCACTCGGCGTCGTCCGCCGCGGCGGTACGATCAGCCGCGTCGGCGTGCCGCAGTACGAGGAGGCCCCCATCGGTATGGGCAGTCTCTTCCGTCACAACGTCCGCCTCGCCGGTGGGCCCGCCCCCGTGCGCGCCTACATCGAGGAGCTGATGCCCGACATCCTCGACGGGACGATCGAGCCGGGCAAGGTCTTCGATGCGGTCACCGACCTCGACGGCGTCCCCGCCGGCTATCGGGACATGGACGAGCGCACGAGCCTGAAGGTGCTCGTCACGCCCTGACCAGGAGGAGGGTGAGGCGGCGTGCCGCCTCACCCTCCTCCCGTGGTACCGCGCAGTGGACCGTCGCGATACCGGGGTCGGATGACCGCCGCGAAGATCGGCGCGCGCGACCGCGTGCAGGCGGCGATCAAGGCCTTCCGCGCCGGACTCGCCGAACGAGACTGAGTGGGCGCCGTCGTACTCAGTCCTGCCGCCGCGCACCCAACCGGATGCCGATGAGGAGCCCGAGCCCCACGAGTCCGGCGACCAGGAGCAGCGCGCCGACGATCGTCTGCCGCCGTACGACCACGAGGTCGCCGGGGAACGGGCCGTCGCCGGACTCGGCTGTGTAGGCGAACCAGCCGAACGACACCGGTGCCGACGTGACGACGACCACGATTCCGACGACGATGACCACGACCGAGACGATCCACGCGATCGTCTCGCGCTTCGACGGGGACCCCATAGGTCGACCCTAATGGGGGGGAGTGCTGCCCATCCGCTTCTCCGACGCCACCGGGTAGCGTTGACGAGGCGCCGACGACGGCCCGCCGCCGCGTCGTGAGGTCCCCAGGGATCGTCGCGACCGCGCGGACTTCCGGCGCGACCACCGCACGCGCCCTTCCGAAGGGAAACGAATGAAGAAGACCCTCGCCGCGTGGACGATCGCCGCGACCGCGCTGTTCGGCCTCGCCGCGTGCTCCTCGACGCCGAGCACCGACTCAGGCGCGACCGCCGACAGCGAGAGCTCCGCGTCAGCGTCGGCCCGACCCGAGGAGGCCGCCGGCGGTCAGTCCGTCGCGGACGCCTGCACCGAGGTGCAGTCGAAGATCCAGGACGCCAGCACGGCGGTGACCGACATCGACAGGACCTCGCTGATGTCCTTCCCGCCGAGCGTGTACTCGAGCACCGAGGCAGGGAACCGTCGACGCCTTCACCGAGACCGTCGACAGCGTCGGCGCCGCGGTGGAGTCGGTGGACAACGCCGAGGTGAAGACGGCGCTCTCCGCGGTCCACGAGGACTTCGTCGCGCTGCGCGATCTGCTGTCGAAGGTCCTCGTCGACCAGGACATGTCGGCCGCCGCCGACATCACCACTGCGGCGACCGACGTGCAGACGTCGGCGCAGGAGCTCGCGACGCTCTGCAACTGATCGACGATCGAGTGCACGGACGCCCCGGGGAGACGATCCCCGGGGCGTCCGTCGTTCCCGGACGCGGATTGCCGATCCCGTCGAGCGACGCGTAGGCTCGACGACCGGCCCGCCCACCGACGGGGTCACCGGGAGCCCGACGGAAGGGGATCGATGACGGACGCCTCCGCGCCCCTCCGGTCCTCGCGGGACTTCCAGCTCCTGTTGGCCGGGCAGACCACGAGCCAGTTCGGCACGCAGATCGCCGGAGTGGCGATCCCGCTCCTCGCCGTCGTGACCCTCGACGCGTCGCCCTTCGAGGTGGGCCTGCTCGGTGCCGTGTCGACGATCGCCTTCGCGATCATCGGGCTTCCCGCCGGGGCGTGGCTCGACCGGATGCTCCGCCGCCCCGTACTCGTCGCGAGCGACGTGGCTCGAGCCGTCCTCCTCGCCACGATCCCGATCGCCGCCTGGCTCGGCTGGCTCACGATGGCGCACCTGCTCGTCGTCTCGTTCCTCGTCGGCACGGCGCGCGTCTTCTTCGACGTCGGCTACCAGAGCTACGTGCCCACGGTGACGGGACGCGATCGAGTGCTCGCGGGGAACTCGGCGATGGAGTTCCTCCGCTCGGGCGGGCAGGTCGCCGGGCCGGGGGTGGGCGGGGCGCTCGTGTCCCTCGTGGGCGCCGCGAACGTCGTGCTCCTCCAGGCGGTCGGCTTCGTCGTCTCCGCCGTCACGCTCGCGGGCATCCGTGCGGTCGAGACGCCGCAGGACCCCGGCGCGCACGCCGGTTCGCTCTGGGAGCGGGTCGCGGAGGGCTTCCGCTTCGTCGTGCACCACCGGGTCCTGCGGGCGACCGCGATCGCGAGCGCGGCGAGCAACCTCTCGTTCGCGGTCGCATCGGCGGTGACGATCGTGTTCCTGTCGCGCGACCTCGACCAGCCCGCATGGGTCATCGGACTGCTGCTGGCCGCCGGCTCCGTCGCGGTCATGATCGGCGCCGCGGCCACTCCGCGACTCGCCCGCGCCGTCGGCTCCGCTCGCATCATCTGGGTCTCGCTCGCCGTCACGACGCCGTTGGTGCTCCTCGTCCCGACGGCGACACCGGGATGGGGGCTCGCCCTCGCGCTCGTCGGCTTCGCGGCGGGGGAACTCGGCCAGATCGTCTACTCCATCACGAATGTCAGCCTGCGCCAGCGCGTCACCCCGGACCGCCTCCTCGGCCGCGTCAACGCGACGATGCGCTTCCTGATCATGGCGTTCTTCCCAGCGGGAGCCCTGATCGGCGGCGTCCTCGGCGAGCTCGTCGGCACCCGGTGGACCCTCGTCGTCGCCGGAGGCGTCGCCCTTGTCGCCCCCGTCGTCCTCGTGCTCGCGCTGCGCCGGCACCGCGACGTGGAGGATTTCGTCGCCGAGTGACGCCCGCGGTCCGGGGCGGCCGGGGACCGCATGTCCCCGGAAGTCGGGGTGCGACGGGGAGAACCGTGCCGATAGAGTCGCGACAGCGGATTCACCCGACCGCTGTTCTCTTCTCCCAGATCGGCGGTCTGCACCGATGCAGCCTGTTCTCTCGCGGAGGCGCTCGAGCGTCGCCGCCGTCCTCCTCACCCTCGCCGTGACCGCAGCGTCGGTCTCCCTCCCCAGCGGCATCGCCGTCGCCGATGAACCGGACCTCGGCGGCACCGTCACGGCCGGCGGCTTCCCGGCCGCCGCCGTCGAGGTCATCGCGGTCCCCGCGGGGAGTGACGTCCTCGGCGACGGCGTGACCGCCACGACGACCGACGACGGCACCTACAGCTTCGCCGACCTCGACCCGTCGGGGTCCTACTCTCTCCGGTTCGAGGACCCCCTCGGACGATTCGTCGACGAGATGTCCGACGGAACCGCCCTGTACGCCGTCGGTGACGGGTACGTCGCCGACCCCGTGTCCGTCGGTTCGACCGTCGATCACGAGCTCACCGCGACGGGCCTCGTCTTCGGTGCCGTCGGCGGGATCGGCGGAGGAGCCGTGCGCTCTCTCGTGACCGCGTACACGGCGATCCCGTACGCCGAGGGCTCGCGCTGGGTGCGACTCGCCGAGGCGGCGACGGGCGCGGACGGATCGTTCCTGCTCGAGGGGATCGACCCGCGGGTCGCCGTCCGGCTCGGGTTCTCCGACGAGACGGGAGCGTGGCTCGCGACCGTCTACGGGTCCGGCCGGGTGGCGGCCTCCGCAGAGGCACTGCTCGGTGAGGGAGCCGACGTACGCGTCGGTGACGAACCCGTCCACCAGACGCTCATCTCCTCGGCCGAGCGTGCGGCCGTCGTGCCGAAGATCGGATCGGTCGCCCGCGTCGGAGTCGCCATCGCGCTCGTCAATCCTCCGATCGGTGAGTACGACGCGCAGTGGTCCGCCGATGGCGTGCCGATCGCCGGGGCCACCTCGCCCGGTTACACGCCGACACCCGCGCAGGTGGGCAAGCGTCTGACCCTCGAGGTCACGGTGCTCGACGTGAACGGTCAGGTGGTCACGCGCGAGACCTCCGCCGGCACGTCCCCGGTCGCTCGCGGCACGTTCGTCGGAAAGGCCCCCGTGATCTCCGGTGCCGACGCGAAGGGGACGATCCGGTTCGGGACCACGCTGACGGCGGTCGTGGCCCCCTGGCGGCCGGCCACGAAAGTCACCTATCAGTGGTTCATCGACGGGTGGCGCGTCTCGGGGGCCGTCTCGCCCACCTGGAAGGTGACGGCCTCCGCCGTGGGCCGTTCCGTCTCCGTCCGGGTCACGGGGGCCGCCCCCGGCTACGACACCCTCACACTCACCTCGGCCGCGACGAAGAAGGTCGTCGCGGCGACGCTCACCGCGCCCGTCCCGAAGATCGAGGGCAGCGTGCGAGTGGGTCGCACGGTCTCGGTGAAGACCTTCACCTGGACGAAGGGGACGGCGCTCTCGGTGCAGTGGTACGCGAACGGCAAGGCCATCGCCGGCGCCACGCGCACCTCCCTCGGGATCGGTCCGTCGCTCGCGGGGGCGTCGCTCACGGTGCGCGTCACCGGTCGCCTCGCCGGGTACACCTCGGTCACTCGCGTGTCTCCGGCCAGCAAGGTCGGGCTCGGCACGCTCACGTCCTCGATCCCCGTCATCAGGGGCACGGCGAAGGTCGGTCAGACCCTCACCGCGGTCCCGGGATCGTGGACCGCCGGCACGAAGCTCCGGTACCAGTGGTACCTCAACGGTGCAGCCGTCGGAGGGGCCACCTCCGCGACGTTCAAGGTCGGGTCGTCGTCGTGGGTCGGCAAGACCGTGACGGTCCGCGTCGACGGATCGAAGGCCGGCTACGCCCCGGTGGCGCGCACGTCGGCGAAGACGCGTGCGATCCTGTCGAACGTGGTGCCGCGTCCGTCGGTCACCGATCCGATCTCGAAGAACGCGTGCCCGTCGTGGGCGCCCATCAAGGGCAACAGGGACTCGATGATCTACCACCTGCCCGGGCAGCGGTACTACAACGTCACCAACCCGGAGCAGTGCTTCGCGTCGGAGTCGGCCGCGAAGTCCGCGGGATACCGGCGGGCGAAGGTCTAGAGCGGACCACGAACGACGACGGCGCCGCCGTCCGACCGGAGTCGGACGGCGGCGCCGTCGCGAGAGCGGGCGATGAGCCCGCCCCGCACCTGAGGGATACCGGAGGCGTCAGGCCGAGCGGCGGCGCAGCGCCCAGATGGCCAGGACGACACCCGCGAGTCCGACGACGAGGCCGGCGACCCCGAGTCCGATCGCCGCGCCGGTCGCGCCGTCGTCCGAGGCCGCGGCGCTCGCCGCAGCGTCGTCGGTGGACGCGGACTCCGCGGCCTCGTCGTCGGTCGCCGGCGCGGCGCCGTGCCCGCCCACGCCGCGGTGGAACTGCGCCCGCGCATGGCCGACAAGGGCGGCGCGGTGCACCGGCTGATGGCGGTGGAGCCATTTCGGGGGCGCCGGCCGATCTTCATCGGCGACGACGTGACGGATGAGGACGGCATGGCCGCCTGCGTGGAGTATGGTGGCCACGGCCTGCGCGTGCCGGATGACTTCGCGGGCCGGCCGGCGCTGGGGCGCGCCTGGCTGGGGCGCGTGGCCACTTCGCTGTCGGGAACGGCTGGCGAGGGGTGAAGCCATACCGCGGCGCAACCGCGGGGGTGGTTGAGCGGTTCAAATATGGCGAAAACAAGGGGCGGGAGACTAGCCCCGCCCCATCGAGGAGCGCAGACCGGTTCTCGCTTCGCTAACAGTGCCCATGGCTGTCAGGAATCTGTCGCGGCGCGCTGCTGCGGGAAAGTAGGAGAAGGGCCAGTGGGACGCCTCGTCATCGTCTCGAATCGCGTGGCCGTGCCGAAGCGCGGGGAGCCGCCGGCCGCGGGCGGGCTCGCGGTTGCCTTGAAGGATGCCTTCGCCCGCGGGGGGCTCTGGTTCGGATGGAGCGGCACGGCCTCGCCGGAGCCGGCGGACATGGTGCGCCACGCGCGCCGCGCCGGGGTGGACTACGCGGTGATCGACCTCTCCCAGGCGGCATACGAAGGGTTCTACGCGGGCTTTGCCAATTCGGCGCTCTGGCCGATGTTCCATTTCCGGCTGGGGCTGCTGAGCTACGACCGCGAGCAGGCCGGCTGCTACCGGCAGGTGAACCAGCGCTACGCCGAGAAGCTGATGCCGCTGCTGCGGCCGGACGACACGATCTGGATCCACGACTACCAGATGATCCCGCTGGGCGCGCTGCTGCGCGAGATGGGGGCGAAGCAGCGGATCGGCTACTTCCACCACATCCCCTTCCCGCCCTGGGCCGTGTTCTCCGCCCTGCCCGGCGCGGAGGACCTGATCCGCGACCTTCTCTCCTACGACGTGGTGGGGGTGCAGACGAACCGCGACCTGACGGGGCTGATCGACTGCATGGCGCAGGGCACGGGCATGAAGGTGCGCCCGGGCCCGGAGGTGCGGCTGCGCGGGAGGCGGGTGCAGTTGCGGGCCTTCCCGATCTCCATCGGCACCGACGAGTTCTCGGACCTCGCGGCGCGCAGCGTGGGGTCGGCGGACGCGAAGCGGCTGGAGGCGAGCCTTGCGGGCCGGGCCATGGTGATCGGCGCGGAGCGGCTGGACTACACCAAGGGCCTGCCGGAGCGGTTCCGCGCCTTTGCGGCGCTGCTGGAGAACTTCCCGGAGCACCGGGGGCAGGTGACCTACCTGCAGGTCGCCGCCCGTTCCCGCGAGGATGTGGAGAGCTATAAGGACCTGAAGCGCGAGATCGAGACCCTGACCGGGCGGATCAACGGCGACTGGTCGGACGCGGACTGGACGCCGGTGCGCTATGTCGGCCGCGCCGTGCCGCGGGACACGCTGGCCGGCTACTACCGCATGGCGAAGGTCGGGCTGGTGACGCCGCTGCGGGACGGGATGAACCTTGTCGCCAAGGAGTACGTGGC
>CAKTZW010000073.1 GCA_934636065.1 uncultured Labedella sp. | reverse complement strand
GGAGGACGGGCACGCGTGAGCGACCGCGACCGCGCGTCACCGTCAGACCCCTCACCTCCACGGCGGGCGAGTCCGCGACGCGAGTGGAGGCGGCGGGCGGCGGAGGCGCGGGCAGCTCCGGCACCGCGTCGAGCGCCGCCGCGAGCTCCGTCGCGGTGAGCGGGCGCCGTGCGAAGCGCACACCGGCGCGTTCGAGCCGTAGGGCCGCCGTTGTCGCGGTCGGCAACCAGACGCCCATCCGGTCGAGGTCGGCCGCCCGGTCGGCGAGGACCTCGATCGGGTGCCCGTCGAACGCGAGGACCCCCTGCGCGTCGAGGACCACGACCCGGTCGACGAGCTCGACGGCCGCGTCGAGATCGTGCTCGACGAGGACGACGGACCGGGAGCCCGCGGCCACGACGTCCCGGAGGGCCGCATACACGTCTTCGGCCCCCGTGGCATCCAGGTTGGCCGTGGGCTCGTCGAGCACGAGGACCCGGCTCCCCGAGGCGAGCGCCGCGGCGATCGCGAGCCGCTGCTTCCCGCCACCCGACAGGACGTCCGGGTCCTCATGGCGTCGCTCCCACAGTCCGACGGCGCGCAGCGCGTGCTCCGCGCGTTCGAGCACGACGTCGACGGGCAGGAGACGGTTCTCGGGTGCGAAGCAGACCTCGTCGAGGACGCTGCCGGTCACGATCTGCGCGTCGGGATCCTGGAACACGAGCGCGACCTGTTCGCTGAGCCGAGCGACGGTGTGCGCGGCCGCGTCGAGGTCGCCGACGCGAACGGTCCCCTCGACGTCGGCCGGCACGACGTGGGGCACGAGACCGTCCAGCGCGAGCGTCATGGTCGACTTCCCGGAGCCGCTCGGGCCCAGGACGAGGACGACCTCGCCGGGCGCGACCGAGAACGAGACGCCGTCCGGCCGCCACTCGTCCCGGCCGGCGTGCCGGATCCGGAGCCCCTCGACGCTGAGGGCGACGCGGCCCGCTGGCGGACGCGCGGGCGTCATCGGGTCGACGTGGGGCGCCGGTCCGTCACGCCGCAGCCATGGCGAGCGGCGCGGCGCTTCCGCGGCGGGGACGGCGGTCGATCTCGCCCTGGACGCCGCGCGCCGCGCCGGTCGAGTCGATGCCGCGGGCCACGATCCGGGCGAGCCAGGTCACGAGCACCGGGCTGACGACGAACAACGCGATGTAGACCGTCTCCGCCACGGGGGCGAAGTGATCGAGGCCGACGAGGACGAGGACGCCGCCGCCCATGACGAGACCGGCCACCACCGCGGCGAGGGAGAACACCCACCCCTTCCAGTAGCGGTACCGGGCGAGGGCGAACGGCAATTCCTGGAGCGCGCCGATCAGGATCCCCGCGCCGACGTGGCGCCACAGGTTCGCCGGATCGAGGGCCGATGCGGCGAGCCCCGCGATGGTCCCCGTGATGAGGGCGACTCCGCCCCGGCGGAGCAGGCTCTGCGCGACCACCCCGGGAAAGAAGTAGACGCCGATGAGGGCACCGTACAGGACGGGCGTGGTGAGAAGAACAACCGGGTGGAGGTATCCGACCACCCCGAAGACGAGCCCGCCCGCGACCCCGATCGCGGCGCACGTGAGCAGCAGTCGGGTGCTTAAGGAGGTCATCTGCGTGTGTGCTCCGGATTCGATCGTCGGGTGCGCGTGCCGATCGAGCCCGGCGCGACGCCCGCCCCCGAGCTTAGTAAGGCATGCCTTAGAACGCGAGTCCGGCGGAGTCGCTCGTCATGCCCCCTGGTTCCACTCCACGTCGGTGGCCGCGTCCGGGTGCTTCTCGAGCCACGACCTGATGAACGGGCATCGCGGCACGATCGTCTCCCCGCGTTCGACGGCGTCCGCCACGACGGCGCGCGCGATCGCACTGCCGTAGCCGTTCCCCTCGTGCCCGGGGTCCACGACGGTGTGCGTGAACGTGATCCTCCCCGGCTCGCGCCGATAGGCGGAGAACCCGACGCGGTCGTCTCCGACCCACAGCTCATACCTCCGGCTCGCCTCGTCGTTCACGACTCGGGGTTCGACGGTCCCCTGGTCGGTGTCGTCGCTCGTCACGTCGTCCTCGTCTCCCGGTGCGCTCGTAGATCGTTGCGTCGATTCTGGCACCGTCTACCGGAGCGGAACGTTCACGCGACGGCGAGGATTCCCGCGGCGGCGAGCGCGAGTCCCGCCCGGTGGGCAGGGGGCGAGGAGCCCGCCGACTCCACGGTCGTCCCAGTCCGTCGAGCGCGGGCACCGAGCACGGAGATGGCGACGGCGGCGAACATGAGCACGGAGCTCACGCCGCGGTTCACGACGAGCGGGACGAGGCCGGAATCCGACGGCCGTCAGCGGCGACAGGATGCTCATCGGGCCGATGGCGAGGCTCGCGTACAGCAGGGCGACGGCGACGGATCCGGCGACGCCGGAGAGCGCCCCCCACACGCCGGCTTCGGCGGACCACGAGCCCGGGACGAGCGCCGTCGCGGCCACCAGGACGACGAGCCCCGAGACCGCGGCGAACGCCGTCGCGAGCAGCACCTCCATACGGCGGGCGGCGAGACCGCCGAGGAAGTCCGCCGCGCCGTAGACGAGCGCCCCGACGAGTCCCAGCAGAACGGTGATCACCCGCCCGAGTGTATGACCGAGCCCGCCGGCGCATCCCGAGCTGTCGGTGGGGGCGGGTAGGGTGCAGGGCGTGGAGACGACGATCATGCCCGAGGCGCCGACCGCTCGTGAGGTCCTGCACCGCGTCTTCGGGTACGAGTCCTTCCGAGGCGATCAGCAGGCCATCGTCGAGCATGTCAGCGTCGGCGGCGACGCCATCGTGCTCATGCCGACGGGCGGCGGCAAGAGCCTGTGCTATCAGATCCCCTCCCTCCTCCGTCCCGGCACGGGCATCGTCGTCTCGCCGCTCATCGCGCTCATGCACGACCAGGTGGAGGCGCTGCGGGCCGTCGGCGTGCGCGCGGCGTTCCTCAACTCGACGCAGAGCCGCGAGGAGCGCGACGCCGTCGAGCGGGCCTACATCGCCGGCGACCTCGATCTCCTCTACGTTGCGCCGGAGCGGCTCTCGTCCGAGCAGACGAAGCGCTTCCTCGACCGGGGCAGCATCGCGCTCTTCGCGATCGACGAGGCCCACTGCGTGTCGCAATGGGGTCACGACTTCCGCCCCGACTACCTGTCGCTCGGCGAGCTCGCCGAGCGCTGGCCCGACGTGCCGCGCATCGCCCTCACGGCGACGGCCACGGCCGCCACCCACCGCGAGATCGCCGAGCGCCTGTCGCTCGGCGAGGCCCGCCACTTCGTCTCGAGCTTCGACCGTCCCAACATCCAGTACCGCATCGTGGCGAAGAACGAGGTGCGCAAGCAGTTGCTCGAGTTCGTCCGGACGGACGGCGCCGGCCAAGCGGGCATCGTCTACGCGCTCAGCCGGAACACCGTCGAGAAGACGGCGGAGTTCCTGCGCGCGAACGGGGTCGACGCCCTGGCCTACCACGCTAGGCTCGAGGCATCGGAGCGCGCGCGGGTGCAGTCGCGCTTCCTGCGCGAGGACGGCGTCGTCATCGTCGCGACGATCGCGTTCGGCATGGGGATCGACAAGCCGGACGTCCGCTTCGTCGCGCACATCGACCTGCCGAAGTCGGTCGAGGGGTACTACCAGGAGACGGGTCGCGCGGGCCGCGACGGCGAGCCGTCCGTCGCCTGGCTCGCCTACGGCCTCAACGACGTCGTCCAGCAACGACGGATGATCGACGAGTCGCCGGGCGACCTCGCGCACCGCCGTCGGCTCTCCGCGCATCTCGACGCCATGCTCGCCCTGTGCGAGACCGTGGACTGCCGTCGCGTCAACCTCCTCCGCTACTTCGGCGAGGAGTCGACACCCTGCGGGAACTGCGACACCTGCATCACGCCACCCGCCGTCTGGGACGGCACGATCCCGGCGCAGAAGCTGCTGTCGACTGTCGTGCGACTGAAGCGGGAGCGCAACCAGCAGTTCGGTGCCGGGCATCTCATCGACATCCTCCGCGGCAACGAGACGGCGCGCGTCCGCCAGTACGGGCACGACTCGATCGCGACGTGGGGGATCGGCGCCGACCTCAGCGACCAGCAGTGGCGGGGCGTCATCAGGCAGCTGCTCGCGGTCGGCCTGCTCGCCACCCACGGCGAGTACGGGACGCTCGTCATCACGGAGTCGAGCGGGGAGGTCCTCTCCGGCGCGCGCTCGGTCTCCATGCGCACCGAGACGGGGCGGATCACGCGATCGAAAGCGGCCCGTCCGGCCGCCGCGGACCTCGACGTGGCCGATCAGGAACTGTTCGAGGCACTACGGGCCTGGCGCGGCGAGGAGGCGAAGTCGGCGGGAGTGCCCGCCTACATCGTCTTCGGCGACGCGACCCTGCGGGCGATCGCCCTCGCGAAACCCGGGTCGGTCGCCGAACTCGACGGCATCACCGGGATCGGCGAGAAGAAGCGGGCGAGCTACGGCGACGCCCTCGTCGAGGTCGTCACGCGACATCTCGGCGGCCCGGCCTCGGACGCCGGGTGACGCAGGGGTTCCCGGGTCGCCCGCTCCGCACCGCCGCTCCCTTCTGAGGCGTCGCACGACTCCGGCTTTGTGGCTTCGCACAAACCCGCTCCGGTCGCGTGCCGCCGGTTTTGTCACCGCGGGACGGCTCGTTTCCGCATCGCGGCCGGCCTTCGTACCGTGGAGTCATCTGCGCGTGATGCGGCGAGGACGCCGACCGATCCCCGTCGGCCCCGACGCTCACGTGATCCGAGAGCACGAGGAGAGTCGATGTCGAACGCTGTCGATCGGACGGGAACGAACGACGAGGTAGCCGAGGTCGCGGAGGTGACCGAACGCGTGGACACCGGTCCCATCGACACCCGACCGGCGGACGCGCCGGGGGCGACGCGCCTCGACGTCGCGGCCGTGCGCCGCCTGCTGCTCGGTTCCTGGCCGGAGGAGCGGCTCGCCTCGCGGGACCTCGCCGCGACGCCCGAGATGCAGAAGATCGAGGGCCTGCCGTACCCGGAGCACCGGGAGCGCGTGCTCGAGCAGTTGCGGATCCTCGTGCAGAACGGCCAGGTGCACCGGGCGTTCCCGACACACCTCGGGGGTCAGGACGACCACGGCGGCAACATCGCCGGCTTCGAGGAGCTCGTCGTCGGCGACCCCTCCCACCAGATCAAGTCGGGCGTGCAGTGGGGGCTGTTCGGCGCCGCCGTCCTGCACCTCGGCACGCGACCGCATCACGACGCCTGGCTGCCCGGCATCATGTCGCTCGAGGTCCCCGGCGCCTTCGCCATGACGGAGACCGGGCACGGCTCGGACGTCGCGTCGATCGGCACAACGGCGACCTACGACGAGGAGACGGAGGAGTTCGTCATCCACACGCCGTTCCGCGGGGCGTGGAAGGACTACCTCGGCAACGCCGCCGTGCACGGGACCGCCGCCGTCGTCTTCGCCCAGCTCATCACGCGCGGCGTGAACCACGGGGTCCACGCGTTCTATGTGCCGATCCGCGGCGAGGACGGCTCGTTCCTGCCCGGCATCGGCGGAGAGGACGACGGATTGAAGGGCGGCATCAACGGCATCGACAACGGCCGGTTGCACTTCACGAACGTCCGGATCCCCCGCGGCAACCTGCTCAACCGCTACGGCGACGTCGCCGCCGACGGCACCTACAGCTCGCCGATCGAGAGCCCGGGACGGCGGTTCTTCACGATGCTCGGGACCCTCGTCCAGGGCCGTGTGTCCCTCGACGGCGCCTCCACGGCCGCGTCGGCCATCGCACTCCAGATCGCGATCGAGTACGGATCGCAGCGACGCCAGTTCACCGCCGGGTCGGACACGGACGAGGAGGTCCTGCTCGACTACCAGCGGCATCAGCGCCGCCTGCTGCCGCGGCTGGCCCAGACGTACGCCCACACGTTCGCCCACGACAAGCTGCTCGTGACGTTCGATCAGGTGTTCAGCGGCGCCGCCGACACCGACGTGGACCGGCAGGACCTCGAGACGCTCGCCGCCGCGCTCAAGCCGCTGTCGACGTGGGCGGCGCTCGACACGATCCAGGAGGCCAGGGAGGCCTGCGGCGGCGCCGGCTTCCTCGCGGAGAACCGGCTCACCGGACTGCGGGCCGACCTCGACGTCTACGCGACGTTCGAGGGCGACAACAACGTGCTCCTCCAGCTCGTCGCGAAGCGGCTCCTGTCCGACTACTCGAAGAGGTTCCGCGGTGCCGACGCCGGAGCGCTCGCCCGCTACGTCGTCGAGCAGGCGGCCGACCGCGCCTTCCACGGCTCCGGCCTGCGCTCGCTCGGCCAGACCCTCAAGGACCTCGGTCGGGTCCGGAGATCCGTCGGACAGCTGCGCGATGCGGAAGTGCAGCGCGAGCTGCTCACCGACCGCGTCGAGACCATGATCGCCGAGGTCGCGCAGCAGCTGCGTCCCGCGAGCAAGCTCGGGAAGACCGAGGCGGCCGCGCTCTTCAACGCGCACCAGAACGAGCTGATCGAGGCGGCGAGGGCGCACGGCGAGCTCCTCGAGTGGGAGGCCTTCACGGACGCGCTCGCGCGGGTCGAGGACGCGGAATCGCGCACCGTGCTGACGTGGCTCCGCGACCTCTTCGGGCTGTCGCTCCTCGAGAAGCACCTCGCCTGGTACCTCATCCACGGACGGTTGTCGCCGCAGCGTGCCGCCGCCGTCGACGCCTACATCAACCGACTCGTCGCGCGACTGCGCCCGCACGCGCTCGACCTCGTCCACGCGTTCGGCTACGAGCAGCGGCACGTCCGCGCCGCGATCACCTCGGGTGCCGAGGCCGAGCGGCAGGACGAGGCGCGCGCCTACCAGCAGGCGCTCCGTGCCTCCGGCGATGCGCCGGTCGACGAGAAGGCGCTCGCGAAGCCGGGGCGCCCGTCCCTCTCGGAGTGACCGCCGGCGGGGTCAGGCAGCGGAGGCCGGGGTCGCCGCCGAGGTGACCGCCGCCGGCTCCGTCGGTCGCCCGCGATCCAGCCGCACGAGCACGACGCCCGCGACGATGAGCGCGCCTCCGATCGCCTGGATCGGCGTGGGCACCTCGCCGAGCAGCAGCCAGGCGATGAGGACGGCGAAGAGCACCTCGGACAGACCGACGAACGAGGCGAGCCGCTCGCCCATCCGGCTGGCGGCGATGATGCCGGAGACGTACCCGAAGGCGGTGGCGACGAGCACGATCACGCTCATCGGGACCCACCAGGGCACGACGGCGCCGAGCAGGTCGACGTCGACGAGCGGCGCTGAGGCGGGGAGGAGACCGACCAGGAGGGCGCCCCCGAGAGCGAGCGCCGCGACGAGCAGCCCGCCGGCGGCGAGGGTCACGGGCGGCAGCTCCGTCGGTCGCGCCGACAGGACGAAGTAGCCGCCGAGACAGACCGCGGCACCCAGCGCGAACACGACGCCGAGCAGATCGGGTGTCGCCCCGGCGATATCGATGACGAGCACGAGGCCCGCGATCTCGGCGAGCACCGCCGGGAACGGGGCCGTGCCCGCGCTCGAAGCGGGGAGGAGGCGGACGACGAGATCGTCGAGCACGAGCGCCCCGTCCTTGCCCTCGGGTCGGAGATTGGCATCGACCTCCCAGAGCGGCGGTTCGCCCGCGAGCTCGTGGATCCCGCGCATGGTGAGCATGGCGAGCCGGGTCGCGGCGGCCATGGCCCGCTCGTCACCCACCTCGGAGCCGTCGGCCGCTTGCCCGACGAAGATCACGTCGACATCGC
>CAKTZW010000072.1 GCA_934636065.1 uncultured Labedella sp. | reverse complement strand
CTTGTCGTCGGCGAAGCTCGCCTCGACGCCGAGGTCGTCGAGGCACGAGAGGATGCGGTCCTCGAAGTAGGAGTACTCGAGCTCGTCGATCTCGCCGTCCTCGAGCGTCTGCCGTTCGACCTCCGAGACCTCGCCGTAGGTGCTCGTGAGCAGCTCGGCCCACGGGCCGGTGAAGGGTGTCGGAGGCGCGACGGTCGCGGAGCCCCCGGACGCGCCGTCCGATCCGTCGCCGCTCGATGCGCTCCCGCCCGAGCCGCCCCGACCGCCGGATGCGTCGCTGCACCCGGCGGTCAGGAGGACGAGCGAGACGACGACGCCCGCGATCGCGGCGCCACCGGTCCGGCCGTGTCGACGGCCCACGGTCTCAGTACGTGTCCCAGTAGGCGGTGTTCCCGCCGGCCCACGACGCGGCCTTGGTGGCCTTGGCCCACTTGTTCGGGGCGGAGCTCACCTTGCGGCACTGGTCGAACATCCCGTTGTTGCATGCCGTCGCCGAGTGGTACTTCGTCTTGTGGTGGTAGTAGGAGAAGACGTTGCCCTCGACGCCGTACTCCCACAGGCCGCCCCCGACCTTCTTGGTCGTCGTCGCCGCCTCGGCACCCGTCACGGGCGTGAAGACGACAGCGAGAGCGACGGCCGCCGCCGCGAGGCCCCGCAGGGGGCCGGACTTGCTCGATGTGCGCATGGATCCCTCGTTCCTTCGTGAAGCGTCGCGTCGGTCGACGCGGCGTATCACGACGATAGCCAGTATCCCTATCCGGATACCACCCGCGAGAGCATCTGTGGAGAAGTCAGGCCGGATCCTCCCGGAGCCTCCACTCGTCGAGGAACTCCGCCACGGTCTTCGACTGCAGGTCTCGGCGCACCTGGTGCAGCAGGAACTCGGCGTCGCCGACATCGGCCGGCGTGCGCATGATCTCGCGACCGGAGTCGCGTCTCCGCACGACGAGGTCGAGGTCCGACATCGTGTCGGGACTGCCGGCCACCGCCAGCATGACCAGGTTGACGAGGAAGCGCACGCCCCGCATGAGGGACGAACCGCGTCGCTTCTCCAGGTCCGCCGTCAGGTGCTCCGCCGCGTTCATCCCTCCATCCTGTCGCAGAACCCGTCGCCGATCCCGTCGCACGTTCCGCCGGGTCCGCACCGGTCCGCGCCGGTCCGCGCGGGATCCGCGCCGGATCCGCATTCATCCCCACCGGTGCGCGAGTGGCGGCGAGTGCTTGGATGGGGGAATGGACTCCGCCGCTCACGTCGCCGATCTCGCGCGCTTCGTCACCGCTTCGCCCTCGTCGTACCACGCCGCCCACGAGGTCGCCTCGCGAGCCGAGGCGGCCGGCTTCACGAGGCTCGTGGAGTCGGAGGACTGGACGGCGCTCGGGCCAGGGTCCCGTGCCGTGGTCCTGCGCGACGGCGCGGTCATCGTGGTCGCGGTGCCGGGGGGAGCCTCCGCGGCGACGCCGTTCCGCATCGTCGGCGCCCACACCGACTCGCCCGGCTTCAAGCTCAAGCCGAAGCCGACGACGGCCGCCGCCGGGTGGCTGCAGGCCGGCGTCGAGGTCTACGGCGGTCCGCTGCTGAACTCCTGGCTCGACCGCGAGCTCGAGCTGGCCGGTCGGGTCGTCACGCGTGACGGCGCCGAGCACCTCGTGCGCACGGGACCGTACCTCCGGATCCCGCAGCTCGCGATCCACCTCGACCGCGACGTCAACTCCGGGCTCGCCCTCGATCGGCAGCGTCACGTGCAGCCGGTGTTCGGCGTCGGGGAGGTGTCCGCCGGCGACCTCGTCGCCCTCCTCGCCCAGCACGCGGGCGTCGCGGCCGGCGACGTCCTCGGCTACGACATCCTGACGGCCGACACCCAGGAGCCGCGCGCCTTCGGCCTCGACGACGCGCTCTTCGCGTCGGGCCGGCTCGACAACCTCAGCTCCGTCCACGCGGGACTCACGGCGCTCCTCGCCGCCGTGGACGATACGGCACCCGATACGGCACCCGATACGGCGGCGATGGACGCGGGCACCGGTCCCGACGACGCGATCCTCGTCCTCGCCGCCTTCGACCACGAGGAGCTCGGATCCGAGTCGCGCTCCGGCGCGAGCGGCCCCTTCCTCGCGGACGTGCTCTCCCGCACCGGCGGCGCGCTCGGAGCCGGTCCGACGGAGCTCGCGCGCGCCTTCGCGCGCTCGTGGGTCGTGTCCGCCGACGCCGGGCACGCGGTCCACCCGAACTACCCCGAGAAGCACGACCCGGCGAACCGGCCGCAGGCCGGCCACGGCCCGCTCCTCAAGATCAACGCCAACCAGCGCTACGCGACCGACGCACACGGCGCCGCGCTCTGGGCGCGAGCGAGCGAGGCCGCCGGCGTGCCGTTCCAGGAGTTCGTCTCGAACAACACCGTGCCGTGCGGCTCGACCATCGGCCCGCTCACGGCGACCCGACTCGGCATCCGCACGGTCGATGTCGGCGTTCCCCTCCTCTCGATGCACTCCGCCCGCGAACTCGTGCACGTCGACGACGTCACCGCGCTCGCCGCGGCCGCGACGGCGTTCTACCGCGGCGCCTGAGGCGACCCTCGTCCGCCAGACGTGTTCCACCGCAGGAGCGAGGCCCGCTGTCGTACGCTCGAGGAATGGCGAACAGGACGCTGCGCGTGATGGCGGGCGCGCTCATGAGCGTGGTCACGCTCCTGCTGGCCGGGTGCGCGAGCGTCGCGGGCGGCGGTGGAGCAGGCGGAGGAGCGATCCTCGAGTCGCTCGACGACGCGAGCGGGCTTCCGGGGGTCGAGGCCGTCCGGGACCACGGGATCGAGCTGAACGTCGACATCGCGGCCGACGCGACGGACGCCGAGGTCCTCGACATCGGTGCGGCGGTCAACGCCGCCGCGACGCGCGAGGGCCGCGACGGCCGGATCATCCTGAGCCGGGCCGGAGAGACGGGCACCGTGGACGCGGGCACGGCGGACAAGCCGACCTTCGCGCCGTGGAGCGTCGACGTCCTCCCGGCCGAGCCCGAGGAGGTGGAGCGTCGCCTCACCGGAGCCCTGGAGGTGGAGGCGCTGGGTCTCGGGACGAATGTCTCCGTCAGTTCGCACTGGCCCAGCGTCACGGTCGATCCGGGCACGGACGTCGCGGCCGCGTTCGCGAGCATCGCCTCCACCGATCTCTTCGCGGCCGGGGGCACCTACTCGTCGGGGAGCGGCGAGCACCTCATGATCGTCCACGTACCGGAGCGCACCACGGTGGAGGCGGTCCAGACGATCATCGGGATCACCGCCGACTATCCGAGCGCCGAGTTCCTTTTGCAGGCCACGGAGGAGGGGCCGCAGTGGCCGCAGCTGCTCGTGGCCGGGCTCGACGCGCAGCAGGGGGCTGCGCTCGACGCACGGCTCCGCCAACCCGACCTCGCCGACGCCGACCCCGAGGGCTTCGCCCAGCAGTTCCAGCTCACCGTCACGGGTCCAGACGGCCAGACCTTCATCGCGGGCACCCTCGGCGACGTCCCCCGGTGATCGGTCGAGGGAGCCCCGCTTCGTCGAACCCTGCCGGCTGAATCCCACCTGCCGAGTCCAGCCTGTGGAATCTGTAACAACCAAGAAACACGGTCGCGACACCGGCGGAAACATGAGTCGGCCACCATGTTGCTCACGCGTCACGTAGCCGCGTTAGCGAATTAGGGGTCTTCTCAATGGATCAAGGAAATACTGCGTTCATTCTGATCGCTGCCGCCCTCGTGCTGCTCATGACACCGGGCCTGGCGTTCTTCTACGGTGGTCTCGTCAAGGCGAAGAGCGTCATCAGCATGATGATGATGAGCTTCGGTGCACTCGGTCTCATCGGTGTCCTCTGGGTGCTCTACGGGTACGCGATCGCGTTCCCCGGCGCCGAGGGCACGCTCTTCCCGTGGGCGATCGACGGCGGAGCGCTCGGGCTGACGAACCTCCTCGGACCCGTCGCCGAGGACGCCTCCTACCCGCCGCTCGCGTTCGTGGCGTTCCAGGCGACCTTCGCGATCATCACCGTCGCGCTCGTCTCGGGGGCCATCGCCGACCGGGCGAAGTTCGGCGCGTGGATGGTCTTCGCCGGCGTCTGGGCGACGATCGTCTACTTCCCGGTCGCGAGCTGGGTGTTCAACTTCGGCCTCGCCGATGACGGATCGTTCGCCTACGGCGGCTGGATCACTCACGGCCTGCAGGACGTCTTCGGCGTCGGCGCGATCGACTTCGCCGGTGGAACCGCCGTGCACATCAACGCCGGTGCCGCCGCTCTCGCTCTCGCGCTGGTCCTCGGCCGCCGCGTCGGATTCCAGAAGGGCGTGCACGTCCCCCACAACCCGCCGTTCGTGCTCCTCGGCGCCGGCCTGCTCTGGTTCGGCTGGTTCGGCTTCAACGCGGGCTCCGAGCTCGCCGCCGACGGCACGGCCGCCCTCGCCTTCGTCAACACGATCGCCGCTCCCGCCGCCGCGCTCCTCGCCTGGTTGCTCGTCGAGAAGATCAAGGACGGCAAGCCGACCTCGATCGGTGCCGCATCGGGTGCCGTCGCGGGACTCGTCGCGATCACCCCGGCGTGCGCCTCGCTCGACCCGATCTGGGCGATCGTGCTCGGCTTCATCGCCGGTGCCGTCTGCTGCCTCGCGATCGACCTCAAGTTCAAGCTCGGCTTCGACGACTCGCTCGACGTCGTGGGCATCCACCTCGTCGGCGGTCTCATCGGAACGCTGTACCTCGGCTTCTTCGCGAACAACACGGGCCTCTTCCGGGGTGGCGACGCGTCGCAGCTCATCGTCCAGGCGATCGCCGCCTTCTCGGTCCTCGCCTACTCGTTCGTCCTCGCGTTCGTCATCGGCTGGGTCATCCAGAAGACGATGGGCTTCCGCGTGAAGAACGAGGACGAGCTCGCGGGCATCGACACCGTCGTGCACGGGGAAGAGGGCTACGTCCTGAGCGACGGACGCTGATCCCCGGCGCATCGCCACAGCGCTACACGGACGCGGGTCCGACTCGGAGGAGTCGGGCCCGCGTTCGTCGTGTGCCCGGCGGTCGTGCTCCGTCAGCGCTGTAGCCTGATGTCCGCGAGGGCGAAGGGAGCCGGGCGAATGGCGCAGAAGAGCACGGTCTACGACGTCGCGCAGCTCGCCGGCGTCTCCATCGCCACGGTGTCGTTCGCGTTCACCAAGCCCGAGAAGGTGAAGCCCGACACCATAGCCGCCGTCATGGCGGCGGCCGACCGGCTCGGATACGTCCCGAGTGCGAGCGCCCGCGGTCTCGCGAAAGGCCGGACCGGGGCGATCGGTCTGTACGCGTTCGACTATCTCCTCGACGAGCCACGGGGCGCCGAGCGGGAACCCTCCGGGCCCCTGCCGTCGGCCCGCGTCTTCCCTCTCTACTCCGACGAGGTGCAGCGCGGAGTGCAGCTCGGCTGCCGTGACGCCGGGCTCGCTCTCATGATCGGAGGCAACAGGACCCCGGCGCACCTCCCGCACGTCATCGAGGTGGCGGGTCGCGTCGACGGCCTCATCGCCTTCGCGGGGGCGCTGTCGCTCACGCACCTGAAGCAGGCCGCGGCCCGCGTGCCGATCGTCGAGCTCGGCGGCGAGGTGCGTACGGAAGGCGCTCACACCGTGCTCGTCGACAACGGCGGGGGGATGGCGCAACTCGCCACGCATCTTCTCGAGGTGCACGGGTTCACCCGACTGGCCTACATCGGAGAGCGCGGGGCGGCCGAGTTTCGAGCGCGCCGTGACGCCTTCGAGGCCGTGCTGGGCCAGGCCGGTGTGCGGGTCCCTGAGTTGCACCGCGGTCATCCGGGTGACGACGCATCGACGATCGCCGCCGTCCGCGAGCTCCTCGCCGCGGGTGAGACGCCGGAGGTCATCGTGTGCGACACCGACCAGTCCGCGCTCGTCGCGATCGACGAGCTGCGGCGATCAGGTGTGGAGGTGCCCCGCGACGTCGCCGTCGTCGGTTTCGACGGAATCGTCGCCGGGCGCCTGATCGATCCGACGCTCACCACGGTGCGGCAACCGATGGAGGAGGTGGGCCGCATGGCCGTGCGCATCCTCACCGCGGTGATCGCGGGAGAGACCCCTCCCGACCAGTCGGTCCCGCTTCCGTCGACCCTCGTCGTGGGTGGCAGTTGCGGCTGCGCCTGATCCGATGGTGATCGCCTCCGGCGACCGGGCGGCGACCGTATGCCCTCTTGCGTCGGCCAAATCTATGCGCTTAGATTAAGCATACCGAAACGCGACGAGGCGAGCGGGCACGAGTGCCCGCGCCCGGAGCGCCCCTCCGAACGACAGGAACGATGATGATCCGACGTAGATTCGCCACGGCCGCCGCAGTGGCCGCCGTGTCAGCCCTCGTGCTCACCGGGTGCGGCCGGAGCGCCGAGAGCGGCTCGAGCGGGGACGCGGTCGAGCTGAGCGCAGGCGAGGCCACCGGCACCGTCACGATCTGGGCGCAGGGCACAGAAGGCGAGGCGCTTCAGGACTTCGTGAAGCCGTTCGAGGAGGCGAACCCGGACGTGACCGTCGAGGTGACGGCGATCCCGTGGGATTCGGCCCAGAACAAGTACCAGACGGCGATCGCCGGCGGCACGACGCCGGACATCGGGATGCTGGGAAGCGACTGGATGCCCGGCTTCGCCTCGGCGACCGCCGCCGTTCCGGAGGAGATCGACACCTCCGACATCTTCCCCTTCGCGCTCGAGACCACCGAGTTCGACGGTGTCAACCGCGCCGTACCCTGGTACGTCGAGACGCGCGTGATCTTCTACCGCACCGACCTCATGGAGCAGGCCGGATTCGACGAGTTCCCGACCGATTGGGACGGGTTGAAGGAGCTCGCCGCGGCGTACAAGGAGAAGGCCGGCGCCGAGTTCGGCATCACCCTCCCGTCCGGAGGGTGGAACGCATTCCTCAACAACCTCCCGTTCGCCTGGTCGGACGGCGCGGCGGTCATGAACGAGGACCAGACGGAGTGGACGATCGACACCCCGGAGATGGCGGAGTCGCTGAACTACCTCAACTCCTTCTTCGAGGAGGGGCTCGCGGATAGCAGCCCGGACACCGAGGCAGGATCGGCATCGGCCGACCTCGTGAGCGGGGCGGTCCCGATGTTCCTCAGCGGACCGTGGGACATTCCGGGGCTCGAGGCCACGGGCGGCGAGGGCTTCGCCGACAAGTTCGGCGTCGCCCAGATCCCCGCTCCCCCCGGTGGCGAGTCGACGTCCTTCGCCGCCGGCTCCAACCTCGCGGTCTTCGAGGGCGCCGAGAACCCCGACGCGGCGTGGAAGCTCATCCAGTGGCTCAGCCAGCCCGACGTCCAGGTCGACTGGTTCGAGACCGTGAACGACTTCCCGGCACAGCAGTCGGCGTGGGAGGACCCGGCGCTCACGGAGGACCCGCGCGTCGCCGTCTTCGGCGACCAGCTCCAGAGCGTGAACATCGCCCCGACTCTCACGTCCTGGACCCAGGTGTCGGCGGCCGCCGACACCGAGATCGAGCAGATCTTCCGCGGCGGCAAGAGCGTCGAGGACGCGCTCGCCGAGCTGCAGTCCACCGCGGACTCGCTGGGCACAGGCCAGTGACGGTCGCCCCCACCTCCGTGGCCTCCGTGACGCGACCGCGTCGCGGAGGCCACGGCCCCGTCGGAGCTCGGCGTCGGCGCACCGCGATCGTGGCCTACCTGTTCGCGCTGCCGTTCGTCCTCAGCTTCGCGGTCTTCATGGTGTTCATGGTGCAGTTCACCGAGTTCGCCTGGACGGCCGGTGACCTGGCCGACGGGCTGCGCTTCCAGATCG
>CAKTZW010000071.1 GCA_934636065.1 uncultured Labedella sp. | reverse complement strand
AAGTAGCCACTTTGAGCGCTTTGCGACCCCTATAGCGGCTGCAATCCGCGCAAAGTGACTACCCGGCGTCGCTCAGCCGCCATGGCGACGCGGACCTGACCGTCGTCCACCTCGTGGCGACTGACTACGAGTCCACGAACCGCGCCCGTCCGGCCCGCCGACGCGGGTGAAGGCGAGACGCTCTCGGTGTGTCTGATCTTGATCCAGCGGCGGCCGTGCCTCTCATCTCCTCGAGGGATCATCGCGCTCTGGGGCGACAGCGCCGGCCATCCGACACGGTCGGCGAGACCCGGATCCGTCGCGGCGTGTATGTCGAGACGGCAGCGTGGGAGCGTGCCGACGACGTCACGCGGTACCTCGCTCGGATCCACGCTGCGGCGGCGATCAGACAGGCCGGAGTGGTCTTTTCTCACCAGTCGGCGGCTGCGCTGCTCGGGCTTCCGCAGCTCGGAGCGCCCCCGCTCCTCGTGCACGCGACGACCTCTCCGTCTTCTCGGCGGCGCAGCAGGTCCGGCATCGCGTGGCATCACGTCGACCTGCGTCCCGACGATGTCGGCGAGGTGAACGTGTTGTCCGTCACGTCCGTCGGCCGCACCCTCGTGGATATCGCGCGCACCGGGTCGTTCGCGGAAGCGGTCGTCGTGTTGGACGCCGCCATCGAGGTGGAAGATACCGACTCACGACCCCGATGGGACAGCTCGCGCCCGCGCATCGCCCGGGGTGAGCTCTTTGACCGACTGAAGGGGCTCGAGCGCGCACCGGGGACGAAGCGAGCCCGCGTCGCCCTCGAATTCGCCGATGGTCGCGCGGAGAGCATCGGCGAATCGCTCAGTCGGGTTCAGATGCACGCGTGGGGAGTGTCCCTTCCCGATCTGCAGGTCCCCATGGCGGGGGCGTCGGGTCGCCGCTACCGCGTGGACTTCGCCTGGCGCGACGGCGCACTCGTCGGTGAGTTCGACGGTCGTCTCAAGTACTCGCGGGATCGCTTCTTTGCGGCTGATTCGGCCGACCGTGTCGTCTGGGCCGAGAAGCGCCGCGAGGACGACCTGCGGGCGCGCGCCCATGATGTCGTGCGCTGGACGTGGGACGACATCGTCGACGGCCACATCCTGGTGCGAGCCCTCGCTCGTCACGGTCTGCGCGCCTCCCGCACTCGCCCTCTGCCCGTCTTCACGAAAGGAATCTCATGACCACCGTCATAGAACAGTCCCCATCCTCGGCCGCGGCCAGCAGCCGCTGCCCGGTAGCCACTTTGGGCGTTTTGCGTCAGGTACACCCGACGCAAAGCGCTCAAAGTGGCGATCTCGCGCGGCACCGTCGGGGCGTGCCGACGGCCGGAGCACGGCCGCGCGTGGCAGTTCCGTGGGAACTCCGGTACGATGGGCAGGTTGCCCGCGTAGATCCGATCCGTTTCCCGCGTCGCAACGATGCTGATTACCCTCCTGCTGCAGACCGTCTGCAGCCGTTCAAGTCCGAAGGAGGTGGGTTAGTGACGCATCAGTACGAACTCATGGTCATCCTCGACCCCGAGATCGACGAGCGCACCGTCGCTCCGAGTCTCGACAAGTTCCTCAACGTCATCCGCAACGATGGTGGAACGATCGACAACGTCGACATCTGGGGCCGTCGTCGCCTCGCCTACGAGATCAACAAGAAGGCCGAGGGCATCTACGCCGTCGTCAACTTCACGGCGAACTCCGCTGCGACCGACGAGCTCGACCGCCAGCTGAAGCTCTCCGAGGCCGTCATGCGCACCAAGGTGCTGCGTGCGGAAGAGGGCTTCGCCCTCGTCGCCGCGGAGGCGAAGCGCGCAGAGGCCAAGGCCGCTCGCGCCAGCAAGGCCCCCGCCAAGGCTGCTGCGAAGGACGCCTAGTCCCATGGCCGGCGAAACGATCATCACCGTCGTGGGCAACCTCACGGCAGACCCCGAGCTGCGCTACACGCAGAACGGGCTGGCGGTTGCCAACTTCACGATCGCGTCCACTCCTCGCTCCTTCGACCGGGCCTCCGGCGAATGGAAGGACGGGGAGGCGCTCTTCCTTCGGGCGAGTGTGTGGCGGGAGTTCGCCGAGCACGTCGCAGGATCGCTCACGAAGGGCAGCCGCGTCATCGCGACCGGCCGCCTGAAGCAGCGCTCCTACGAGACGAAGGAAGGCGAGAAGCGCACGTCGATCGAACTCGAGATCGACGAGATCGGCCCGTCGCTCCGGTACGCGACGGCTCAGGTGAGCCGTGCGCAGTCGTCCGGTGGTGGCGGCGGTCGCGGTGGCGCCCCCGCCGTCGCCGACGAGCCCTGGGCCGCGAGCGCCCCCGCGACGTCGACCTCCGGGGCGGCCGACGGGTGGAACACTCCCGGCTCCTACTCGGACGACACTCCCTTCTGATCCTCATGGCCGCAGCGGCGCGAAGCGCCTCGAGCGGTGAGAACACACTTCATACGTAAAGGAAACCCACATGGCTGGAAAGTCTGGCGGCCCGAGCCGCAAGCCCGCCCGCGGGAAGGGCGCGAAGAACGCGGCCCCCGCGAAGGCGATCCGTGTCGGCGTCATCGACTACAAGGACGTCGCCACGCTCCGCAAGTTCATCTCCGAGCGCGGGAAGATCCGCGCTCGCCGTATCACCGGTGTCTCCGTCCAGGAGCAGCGCCTCATCGCCCGTGCCGTCAAGAACGCGCGCGAGATGGCACTGCTTCCCTACGCCGGTTCTGGCCGCTAAGGAGCACCCGCATGTCGAAACTGATTCTGACGCACGAGGTCACCGGCCTCGGCACCCCCGGTGACGTCGTCGAGGTCAAGAACGGATACGCCCGTAACTACCTCATCCCGCAGGGCTTCGCCGTCTCCTGGACGCGTGGCGGCGCCAAGCAGGTCGAGCAGATCAAGGCGGCTCGCGCCGCTCGTGAGCTCGCCACCCTCGAAGAGGCGCAGTCGCTCAAGTCGAGCCTCGAGTCGAACACCGTCAAGCTCGTCGTGAAGTCGGGTGCTGAGGGTCGTCTCTTCGGCTCGGTCAAGACCGTCGACGTCGCGGAGGCCGTCAAGGCCGCCGGTCTCGGCGAGATCGATCGGCGTAAGGTCGAGATCCCCACGCCGATCAAGACCGTCGGTACCCACGAGGCCACCGTGCGTCTCCGTGAGGACCTGTCGGCGACGATCACCCTGCAGGTGGTCGCGGCGAAGTAGTCGACAACGCCGCGCCTCGAGCGCTGCGCACGTCGTCCGAAGGCGGCGACCGGATCCGTCCGGTCGCCGCCTTCGTCGTGTCCGGAGTCGGTAGACGGGCTCGCGACAGCCTCTCGGCGGGCCGATTCACGGCCGTCGAAATGTGAGGTCCACTCGGGCTTCTCCAGGGTTGCGGCACCTCGGATCTGAGGTGATTCCGACCACTCTTGTACACAGGCTCAATGTCAAATCCAAAGTCTCAAGCAGTGGTTGAGCCCGATTTTACCCACAGTCGGTGGAGAAAAGTTTTGCCCGGTCAAGCGGTTATTCTTCGCAACAATCCCCACGATGGCACCGACTTGTCCACAGGCTTTCTTCACAACCTCGTCGGCGTTTCGCGCACTTTTCCCACAGGGTTATCCACATGTGGCATTTGTCGCCGAGAGGGCGGCGTTCGTAGGGTGGTGCGACGCCGGACGGGCGGGTGCGACCCCCATCCTCCTCGATGTCGGAGGTTCCCGATTCACTCGGGGAGAAGCATCACGGCCGGGCCCGGCTGGAGCCAGCCACGATGGCCGCGACGGCGCGATCCGCTCCGACCGTCGAAGCCTGCCGTGTCGCACTCCAGCCCGCCGGTCACGAAGAAGAGGGAGTAGCAATGTCGATCGCCCATCTGGGACTGTCCGACCAGTTCCCCGGCGAGGAGACTCGGCAGAACGAGCGCACCCCTCCGCACGACATGCTCGCGGAGCAGTCGGCCCTCGGCGGCATGATGCTGTCGAAGGATGCCGTCGCCGACGTGGTCGAGACGGTACGCGGAGCGGATTTCTACGTGCCGAAGCACGAGATCATCTTCGACGCGCTCCTGTCCCTCTATTCGCACGGCGAGCCGACCGACGTCATCGCGGTCACCGACGAGCTCATCAAGACCGGTGACCTCCAGCGCGCCGGCGGCGCCGACTACCTGCACTCGCTGACCTCGATCGTCCCCACGGCCGCGAACGCCGGCTACTACGCCAACATCGTCGCGGAGCGGGCCCTGCTGCGCCGCCTGGTCGAGGCCGGCACGCGCATCGTGCAGATGGGCTATTCGGGCGAGGGCGAGGTCCTCGACCTCGTCAACAACGCCCAGGCGGAGATCTACTCGGTCGCGGCCAACGACAACACCGAGGACTACGTCCCGCTCAATATCGCGGTCGACGCGGCGGTCGAGGAGATCGAGGCCGCGAAGGGCCGCGACGGGTCCATGACGGGCGTTCCCACCGGGTTCTCGGGGCTCGACCAGCTCACGAACGGCCTCCACCCGGGCCAGATGATCATCATCGCCGCGCGACCCGCCCTCGGAAAGTCGACCCTCGCGCTCGACCTCGCCCGCGCCGCCGCCATCAAGCACAACATGCCGGCCATCTTCTTCTCGCTCGAGATGGGGCGGTCCGAGATCGCCATGCGTCTCATGTCCGCGGAGGCGTCCGTGCCGCTGCAGAGCATGCGCAAGGGCACGCTCGACCAGCGCGACTGGACCACGATCGCCTCTGTCCGCGGCCGCATCAACGACGCGCCGCTCTACATCGACGACAGCCCCAACATGACGCTCGTCGAGATCCGCGCCAAGTGCCGTCGGCTCAAGCAGAAGGTGGGCCTCAAGCTCGTCGTCATCGACTACCTCCAGCTCATGACCTCGGGCAAGCGGGTGGAGAGCCGCCAGCAGGAGGTCTCGGAGTTCTCCCGAGCGCTCAAGCTGCTCGCGAAGGAGCTGCAGGTCCCGGTCATCGCGCTCTCGCAGCTGAACCGTGGCCCGGAGCAGCGCGCCGACAAGAAGCCCGCCATCTCCGACCTCCGCGAGTCCGGATCGATCGAGCAGGACGCCGACATGGTCATCCTCCTCCACCGCGAGAGCGCCTACGAGAAGGAGAACCCGCGGGCCGGCGAGGCGGACCTCATCGTCGCGAAGCACCGTAACGGCCCGACCGACACGGTCACGGTCGCCTTCCAGGGACACTTCTCCCGCTTCACCGACATGGCGCCCATCTAGGGCATCGCCGGACGGCGACGGAAGGCGGAGCCGGGATCTCCCGCGCGCGGCGGCGGCGGCGGGCCAGCCGTGTCGGGCGCGGGAGCGCGTGTGAGTGCTGCCGCCTCGAGGGGAGTCCCGGTCAGCTCGCCGGTGCCGGCGGTGAGGTGGTGCCGCGGATCACGAGCGAGGTGGACACCACCGTGACCGGATCCACGGCCGTGCCGCGGATCACGGCGAGCAGGGATTCGGCGGTGCGGCGGCCGATCTCGTAGGGATCCTGGTGGACGGTCGTGAGGTCGGACAGGGCGGCGAGAGGGTGGTCGTCGATGCCGATCACCGAGACGTCGTGCGGGACGCGGAGCCCGGCGCGACGGATGGTGCGCATCGCGCCCAGCGCGACTTCGTCGGAGTGCGCGTAGACGGCGCTCGGCGGGGTGGCCATGCCGAGCAGGGTCCCCATCCCGGCGGCGCCCTCTTCCGGCCCCCACGTGGCGCTGACGATGAGGTCGGGATCGGCCGGGATCCCGGCCGCCTCGAGCGCGTCGTGGTAGGCGATGGACCGCTGGGGGACGAGGTGCGGAAGATCCGGATCGAGCGCCTCGATCATCGCGATGCGGCGATGACCGAGATTGATGAGATGGTCAACTGCTCGCCGCGCCGCACGGTAATCGTCGATGCGGACGACGGGAGCGGCGGCATCCTGGACGGCGGCGGTGACGATCCCGACGCCCATGAGTTCGAGCTGCTGCCGTTCGTCGTCCGCCACGGGGAACCCGATGACCGCGAGGGCATCCACCTTGCGGCGAGGAGGGAGAGTGCGGAAGAAGCGGGCGCGGTCCTCCAGGTCGCCCACGTGATAGAGCAGGACGTCGAGGTCGGCTCGGCGGAGAACGGTGTCGAGCCCTTCGACGAGTGCGCCGAAGTGCCAGCGCGACAGGTGGGGTACCAGGATGCCGACGCGGCCGGTGGTCCCTCGCACGAGACCCGACGCCGCGGGGGAGATCACGAAGCGCTGCTCCTCCGCGACGGCGAGTACGCGCGCGCGTGTGCTCGCCGCCACCCCCGGCGCATCGTTCAGAGCGCGGGATGCGGTCGCGAGGCCCACCCCCGCGATCCGCGCGATGTCGGCCAGCGTCGCTGCTGCGCCCGAGTTTCCGTCCATACCCCCATGGTAACCCCCGTGGAAGCGTTTCCCTCTTGTCACGTCGAGCGATTCTTGACAATCCATGTCACCGCGCTTACCTTCGTTGGAAGCGCTTCCGATCGGTCAGGATCCGAAGCGTCCTCCTATCCCTCTCACCGTGGAGTAGCGGCATGCACAATTCACCACGTCCCTCTCGACGCACCCGCCGGAGCGCGCTGACCGTCGTCCTCGTCGGCGCGATCGGCGTCGCCGCCGTCGGCTGCGCGCCGGGCGGCTCGACCGGAGGCGGCACCGACGCTGCCCCGGTGCAGGCCGGTCCGTTGGGCGACGACCCCGTCACGCTCACCCTGTACGACGGGCAGGGACTGAAGCCCCTCGACGATGCCCTGATCGCCGCTTTCGAGGAGCAGCACCCGAACGTCACGATCGAGGCCACCTACGATCCCGACAATGTGACGAGCCAGAACCAGCCCCGCCAGTTGGCCTCGGACTCGCCGCCCGACCTCATTCGTGTGGTCTCGGTCACCGCGAATTCCGCTGACGGCCTCCTGACCGACCTCACCCCGTACGAGGAGTTCTACGGCTGGGACGAGCTGCCGGCCTCCCAGTTGGTGCAGTTCCGGGCGGAAGACGGTGTCGCCGGATCCGGTCCGCTGTACGCGAAAGCGTCGGGATTCACCATGACCGGGCTCTACTACAACAAGGAGCTCGCCGCGCAGATCGGCATGCAGGACCGGCCGACGTCGGTCGACGAGCTGACCGACCTGTTCGCCGCGGCAGAGGACGCCGGGCTGTACGGCCTGGTCGTCGGGAACAAGGAGGGCGCCGGGGTATTTCCCTACCAGCTCCTCCTGAACTCGGGAGCCGGCGTCGAGGCCGTCTCTGACTGGGTGTTCAACAAGCCGGACGCCACCATCGACACCCCGGAAGGGGCGGCCGCCGCGCAGCAGATCGCCGACTGGGTGGACGCGGGCTTCATCCCGGCCGGAGTGAACGGGATCGACCCGGCCGGCGCCGACGCCATGTTCACCGGCGACGAGGGCGTCTTCTACGCCTGGGGCAACTGGGCCGCCGTGAATCTCGACACGGCCATGCCCGGACGCGTCGGTTTCATGCCGATGCCCCCGGTCACCGCCGGCGGTCAGGTCGCGGCGATGTCGGACGCGGCGACGGCCTTCGGCATCCCGGCGGGATCAGACGCCAAGGACGCAGCCGCGGCGTTCCTCGACTTCCTCTCGAGTGACGGGGCCCGCCAGATCGCCCTGGACCACGGGTTCATGCCGTCCGGCCGGGAGGATCAGCCCACTCCCGAGGTGCCGGCCGACTCGGTGCTCGCCGAGGTCGTCGCCGCGTTCGCGCTGGTTTCGGCGGACGGAGGGCAGGTGCCGTTCGTACAGAACGCGACCGCGGCGATCCAGAGTCGCGCCTGGACCCCGGAGTCCCAGCTGCTCTACGGCGGCGAGATCACCCCGGAGGGGTTCGTCCGCAACGTGCAGGCGA
>CAKTZW010000070.1 GCA_934636065.1 uncultured Labedella sp. | reverse complement strand
AGCGTACGCCACCATCAAGGACTCCGAGGTCATGCGCGCTCAAGAAGGGTGATGGTTCCCTGTTTCGCTACCTGCCCGGCGTTACCGGCGAGGTGAGCTTGGTGCACTGGGCCTTCGGCCTCGCCTGAGTGGCCATAAGCTAACTGCTCACCTCAGCCTACTCTGAGGCAGAGTTTGCAACAGAGCCCCCACAGCCCATCCTCGGAGTGCGAGCGTAGCAGGCGCGGTCATGTTGCTGCATCGGGCTCGCGCCGGATCTGGAACCCAGCGTTGCTTTGCTCGAAGCCGGCGCTGGTGTAGAACCGCAGCGTGGCCAGGTCTTTGGAGCCAGCCATCAGCATGATCTTGTAGCACCCCTGCGCCCAAGCGGCGTCGATGGCCTCGGCGTTCTCCGTCACGTAGGCCGTTCCGGTCTCGCTCAGCGCATAGACCGTCTTCGAGCCGAACTCGTCGGCGACGATGAGATCCTCGTCGACGAGCTGCTGAAGCGTCGGGTACACCGAGCCGGGGCTCGGGCGCCAGGTGCCCTCGCTGCGTTCCGCGATGCCCTTGATGAGCCCGTACCCGTTGGACGGGCCGGCGGAGAGCAGGGAGAGGATGGCGAGGCGGACGTCGCCGCGGCGAGCCCGTCCTCGACCTCCCCGCCCGGGTCCGAAGCCGCCGTGTCCGGGCCGGAAGCCCGGGCCGAAACCGAAGCCGAAGGGGGCGCCGCGGTGATCGCCGCCGCCGGGACCGCGATGGGGGTGCCCGGGCAGGAAGGGCGGACGCCGACGACCACCGTCGTGATGAACGTCGTAGGGGCTTGTGGGGTGGCCATCGTGCTGTCGGTGGCCGACCGGTGTGTGATCGCGGGGGCGCATGAGGCGCTCCTTTCGGATTGTCGGGTGAGTTCGAGGACCGAAGCGATAGGCTGCGATTGATAAACGATATATCGGTATATATCGTGAGTCAAGTGCCGATCGTCTCGACCAGGTTGCCGCGTCGCCGCCGGTCTGCTCGCACGCCGAACCCCCGAAGGCACCCTTCACGGGCTTCATCGGGCGAGGGCTACCGAGCGCCTCCGTCGGCTTCGCCGGTCAGGGTCCCAGCAGTGTGTTGTCGGTGCGCCGCGGCCGCCTCGACCTCGCCCTGCATGAGGGGCGCGATCCGGTCCTCGAAGAACCATCGCGACAAGGACGCGCGTGCTCGCTGAGCCACGGTGATCGTGCCGCGTGAGTTGGGGCGGATCAGGAGCGGCCTGTAGTCGTGGTAGCTTACGAGCTTCCAGCGCTGGTACTCGTCGATCGGCTCGTGCTTCTCGATGTACTCGCCGCCGGGGAGGCGGATGATGCGTCCCGACTCGTAGCCGTGCAGCACGATCTCGCGGTCCTTCTTCTGCAGCGCGAGGCAGATGCGCTTGGTGATGAAGTAGGCGATGAACGGTCCCGCGATCACGACGAACTGCAGGGCGTGGATCACGCCCTCCATGGTGAGCTTGAAGTGCGTCGCGATGATGTCCGAGCTCGCGGCAGCCCACATCCCCGCGTAGAACGTGAGGCCGGCGGCGCCGATCGCCGTCCGGGTCGCGGCGTTGCGCGGCCGGTCGAGGATGTGGTGCTCGCGCTTGTCACCCGTGACCCACGCCTCGATGAAGGGGTAGATCATCGCGAGAACGATGAACAGACCGAGCGCACCCAGGGGGATGAGGATGTTGAACGACCAGGTGCGGTCGAACAGCACAAACTCGAGGTGCGGCGGGATGAGCCGGAGCGCGCCGTCGGCGAAGCCGATGTACCAGTCCGGCTGGGTTCCCGCGGAGACGGGCGACGGGTCGTACGGGCCGTAGTTCCAGATCGGGTTGATCGTGAAGAACGTCGCGAGCAAGACGATCACGCCGAAGACGATGAAGAAGAACCCACCGGCCTTCGCTGCATAGACCGGGAGGACGGGGTAGCCGACGACGTTCTGCTGGGTCTTGCCCGGCCCCGAGAACTGGGTGTGCTTGTGCACCACGACGAAGACGAGATGCAAGGCGATGAACAGGAGCACGAGCGCCGGAAGCAGCAGGATGTGCAGGGTGTAGAGGCGTCCGACGATCGCCGTCCCGGGGAACTCGCCGCCGAACAGCAGGAACGAGATCCAGGTTCCGACGAGCGGGATGCCCTTGATCATGCCGTCGATGATGCGGAGGCCGTTGCCCGAGAGCAGGTCGTCCGGGAGCGAGTAGCCGGTGAAGCCTTCGGCCATCGCGAGGATGAAGAGGACGAACCCGATGATCCAGTTGAGCTCGCGGGGCTTCCGGAATGCGCCCGTGAAGAAGACGCGCATCATGTGGAGGCCGATCGACGCCACGAATAACAACGCCGCCCAGTGGTGCACCTGACGCATCAGCAGGCCGCCCCGGATGTCGAACGAGATGTCGAGGGTCGACGCCATCGCCGCCGACATCTCGACACCCTTGAGCGGCACGTACGAACCGTCGTAGTGCACCTCGGCCATCGACGCCTGGAAGAAGAACGTCAGGAAGGTACCCGAGAGCAGGATCGCGACGAAGCTGTACAGGGCGACCTCGCCGAGCAGGAACGACCAGTGGTCGGGGAAGACCTTCCGACCGAATTCCTTGACGACCGCGGAGATCGACGTCCGCTCGTCCAGGTAGTCGGCGACGGCGCCGGCGAACCGACCGCCGAGCGGCCTGCCACCAGGGCCGGTGTCGTCCGTGCCCGCGGACGAGGTGACTTCGTTCATCGTTTTCTCCCTGGCGTGGCTGCGGCCGGTCACTTCGCCCACAACTCCATCGCGTCGCTCGCAAAGCGGACCATGCGTCCCGTGTCGACGTTCGTCATCGTCGCGATCTGGACGGCGAGCATCTGCAGGAACCCGATCAGCGCATCTGCGGCGGCTCTGGCTCGAGCCGCAGCCTCGTCAGGGGCGACGCCGTCGATCTCGAGCGCCCGCCGAACGACGTCGGTCAGATGTGAACGATTGCGTTCCAGGCGCTCTCTGATCTGCTCTGCCACGCCGTCGCGGTCCTCGATCAGCAAGCCCCACACCAGGACGAGGAGGCGTGCGGCGTCGCTCTCGTTGTGCGTGAGGTCGCGAAGAGTGGCGGCCGTCAGCTGACGGATCCCGCCTTCCGGGATCAGCACGAGCGCATGCCGATCGAGGATTCGGGTGACCAGGGCGCTCATCAACTCCGCCTTCGCGGCGAAGTGCGAGTACGCACTGCCCGTCGTGACACCGGCGGACGCGGCGATCTCCCGCATCGAGCCGAGCGAACCGCGGCTCACGAGTTGACGCTCGGCGGCATCGAGGAGGTCGTCCCGACGTCGGGATTGTCGGGCAGCTGTCAGCGCGGGCACGGTGCTAAACATACCCGATGTTACGTTTGAGGACCACGCCTGACGGGCCTGTTGGTGAGCGGCGCCCCGGCGCAGGGGCGCCGCTCACGAGCGTCAGACGCGACCGAGCACCGCTTCGTTCAGGATGGTGCCTCCGAGGCTCCAGCCACCATCGGCGACCTCTTCGAGAAGGACGAGGGTCGTGGAGCGCGCGCGTTCGCCGTACACATCGACGATCGCTTCAGTGACGGCATCCTGCAGTCTTCTCTTCGACTCCGGTGTGAGGGTGTCGGCGGGAACCTTGAGATTGGCGAATGGCATGTGGATCTCCTTGTCTTCGGTGGGACCCGGAAGTCGGGTCAGAGTGCGGCGTATCGAGGCAGAAGATCCCCGATCCCAACACGGATGTAGAACTCGGCGCGGATCCGATCGGCCACTGCCGACACGACCTCGCTTCCGTCGCGAGAGGGGTCGATGTGAGTACGGAAGGGTCGAGAACCCGCGGGCAGTTCGACGACGCGGACGATCTCGTCCGCGACATTCTGAACATCGGCGTCGTCCGGGACGATCGCCGCGAGTCTGCCGAGGAGCGCCCGTCGGAGTTCTCCGTACTCCGGGTCGTAGTCCGCGTCGCGCGACGTGTCAGAGGGCGTGCCGGCGTTGGCGAAGTGGTTCGTGCCGGAGGTGAAGGCGCCGGGAATGACTATGGTGGTGTCGATTCCGAAGCGGATCAGCTCTGCGGCGTAACTCTCCGCGAGAGCGTCCATGCCTGCCTTTGCCGCGAAATACGGAGCGAGGAAGGGTGGGTGTCCGCCCCGGGTCGACGAGCTGCCCACCCACACGATGTGTCCCGCGCGCTGCGCCCGCATGTGAGGCAGGGCGGCGCGGTTCACCCGCTGGGCTCCGAGGACGTTGACGTCGTAGAGCGCAGCCAACTGTTCCGGAGTGAACGCTTCGGTCGCGCCGAGCGCCATGTGACCCGCGTTCTGCACGATCACGTCGATCCGGCCGTGATCGGCGATGACCGCGGCGATCGCGGTATCCACGGAGTCCTGATCCTGCACATCCAGTTCGACCGCGCTGATGGAGAGGTGCTCTCGTTCAGCCAGTTCGGCGAGGGCGGCGCGGTTCGCGGCATTCCGACCGGCGGTGTCACGCATGCCGGCGACGACCTCGTGCACGGCCCGAGCGAGGGACTCGGCAGTGAGGCGTCCGAAGCCACTGGACGCGCCGGTCACGACGATCACCTGTGCGCTCGCCATCAGACCATGCCGCCGTTCGCACGGATCGTCTGGCCGTTGATCCAGTGTCCTTCGGCGCTGACCAGGAAGGAGACGACTCGTGCGATGTCCTCCGGCGTACCGAGCCGTTCGAGGGGCGGTACTTTCGCGAGAGCGTCGATCTGTTCCTCCGTCTTGCCGTCGAGGAACAGCTCGGTCGCGGTGGGGCCGGGGGCGACGGTGTTGGCCGTGATGTTCCGGCCGCGAAGCTCCTTGGCCAGGATCATCGTCATGCCCTCGATGGCGCTCTTGCTGGCGACATACGCGCCGTAGGTGGGGAATTGAGTCCCGACCACCGAGGTCGACATGCCGACGATCGAGCCTCCCTCTCGAAGGCGTCGCGCGCTCTGCTGAGCGACGACGAAGCTGCCGCGGATGTTCGTTCGGTGCAGTGCGTCGAGCACGTCGAGATCCTGATCGGCGATCGTCGACAGGGTCAGACGGCCGGCCGAGTTGACCACGACGTCGATTGCGCCGAACTCGCCCTCGGCGCGGTCGAAGAGTGCCGAGACGGCGAGTGCGTCCGCGACATCGGCCTGGACGGCGATCGCGAGCCCACCGGCAGCGGTGATCGTCGAGACGGTGTCCTCCGCTGCGCCGGCCCCGCTGCTGTAGTTCACTACGACGGCGAGGCCGTCAGAGGCGAGTCGGGTGGAGATGGCACGACCGATGCCACGCGAGCCGCCCATGACGACGGCGACGCGTTGTCCTTGATCAGTCATCACTTTTCCGTTTCGTTGATACGCATCGACGGTTTCGCCGATATTGCAAACGGTAGCACAGATACTAGCGGCGATACCAAGGCGATATAGTCTCCGTATGACACGTGCGACCGACAACCCCCGGCTGGCGCTCCTGGCTGCAGCGGAGGAACAACTCGCCGCGTCACCCGACGGCGACATCGCCACGCGCGCGGTGTGCGAGGCGGTGGGCGTGACCCAACCGGTGCTCTATCGGATCTTCGGAGACAAGCGCGGTCTGCTGGACGCCCTCGCTGACGCCGGACTCGAGCGATACACGGCGCGCAAGGCCGAACTCGAGGTCTCGGATGATCCGGTGGCCGATCTGAGAGCCGGATGGGGCGATCACCTGGCCTTCGCCGCGGAACACCCGGCGCTTTATCAGCTGATGTTCACGCCGCGCCCGTGGGCGAGCGTTCGTGCTCGCGAGGGGGTGAGTGCGCTGTTGGAGTCCACCCTCACGCGCTGTGCTGCCGCTGGCGCGCTCCGAGTGAGTGTCGACGTCGCCGCGACGGTGCTCCTTTCCGCCAACATCGGTCTCGCCATGAACCGCATCGCCGAACCGGGACGGTTCGGCCGAGCCTCCGTGTCGGATGCCTTGCGAGATGCGGTGTTCGCGTTCATCCTCACGGGGGTCGCGTCGGCGCCCGCAGCACCTGCGGCGGCGAGCGTAAGTCAGCAGCTTCGGGCACAGCTCCGGATCAGCCCACCGGAGGAGCTGTCAGCGGAGGAAGCCGCCCTCCTGAACGTCTGGCTCGCTCGCTTGAACTGAGTACGTCGCTCGCCGCGGCCACGAGGGCTCGCTCGCGGCCGTTCCCGCCGTGGACGAGGGAGGATGTGAGCGTGGCGGGGAGGTGTCGCCCGACAACGCCGACCAGGCCGGTGTCGCGAACCCACGCCGGTTACATCCACGCCCGACCCTCCTCCGACGACGTGGTCGGAGGCGCCGTCGTCGCGCGACGGACGAGCCGCGTCGGCAGTCGCACATGCATGTGCTCGGGCTGCTCGCCGGACATGAGCGCGATGAGCATGTGCGCGGCCGAGGCGCCGAGGTTCTGCATCGGCTGACGGATCGTGGTGAGGGCCGGGCTCAACTGCGACGCCTCGGGGATGTCGTCGAAGCCGACGACGGAGAGATCGCGGGGGACCGAGAGCCCACGGCGGGACGCGACCTCGACGATCGCGATCGCGGAGAGGTCGTTCGCCGCGAACACCGCGGTCGGCCGTTCCGGGAGGGAGAGGAGGGCGACCGCGGGCTCGCGCGACGTCTCCTGCTGGTACAGCCCGATGCGGACGAGGCTCGGGTCGAAGGGGATACCGGCCTCGGACAGGGCGCGCTTGTACCCCGCCTCCCGGGCGATCGAGGAACGGAGGTCCGGTCGTCCGCCGAGCAGGCCGATGCGCCGGTGCCCCAACTCGATGAGGTGCCGCGTGGCCTGCATGGCTCCCGCGAAACTGTCCGACTCGACCGTCGGCAGGTCGGCCCGGCCGGTGTGCGGGTCGATCGCGACGACGGGGATCTCGGTCGAGGCGCTCACGACCGTCGGCGTCACCATGATCGCGCCGTCGATGAGGGTGCCGCTCAGTCGGCTGAGCGATCGCCGCTCCCACCCTGCGCTGTCGCGCTGACGTGTGCCGCTGTAGGCGAGCAGGTCGTACCGGGAGTCGTGCAGTGCGGCGCCGACGCCCTTGAGGATCTCGGAGCTGAACGGTTCGAAGTCGGCGACGAGGACGCCGATGACTCCCGTGCGGTGCGAGCGCATGCTGCTCGCGACGAGGCTCGACTCGTAGCCGAGCTCCTGCACGACGTCGAGCACCCGCTGCGCCGTGGCGGTCGAGATGCCGTACCGGCCGTTGACGGCCTTCGACACCGTCGCGACGGAGACGCCGGCCGCAGCGGCGACGTCGTGGATGGTGGGCCGGGGCATGGCGAGAGCATACGCCCCCGGAAGGCTCCGCCGCGGCGCGATGGAAACTGTTTTCGAAAACGTTTGACACTTTTTCCGAGCGCGGGTGAAACTGAGCCCGTCCGAGCCCAGCCGTCACCGGTGAACCGGCGGCGAACAGCAGAGAAGCCGCTCGAAACCTCGGTGACCGTCCGCACCGGATGCGTCGCACCACCCCCGATGCCCCCACCAGGGCAGCACCCCCTCAACGAAGAGAAGGTCGATCACATGAAAGTCACCAAGATCCTCGCGGGATCAACCGCCCTGGTCCTCGGGACGTTCGCGCTCAGCGCGTGTTCCGCCGACGGCGGCGGAGGATCCTCCGACGGAAGCGTCGCGATGACGCTCTGGCAGAACTCCACCACCGGCCCCGGCCAGGAGTTCTGGGACCAGACGGTCGCCGACTTCGAGGACGAGAACCCCGGCGTCACGATCGAAGTCCAGTCCATCCAGAACGAAGACCTCGACGGCAAGCTGCAGACGGCGCTCAACTCGGGCGACGCCCCCGACATCTTCCTCCAGCGCGGCGGTGGCAAGCTCGCCGCGATGGTCGCCGCCGGCCAGGTGATGGACATCACCGA
>CAKTZW010000069.1 GCA_934636065.1 uncultured Labedella sp. | reverse complement strand
TCGGTCTCGACCCGACCGACGCGCGGCGACCCTCCGGGGTGGAGGTGAAGCTCATCGCCCGACGTCAGCTCTACCGGGTCCTCGGCGCGTTCATCGTGGTCGCGATCGTGGCCGCCGTGTCACAAGCTGCCCTCGTGAGCGGCGCCGTCGGGCCGGTCATCGCCGCCGTGCTCGGCCTGTCCATGCTGCCCGTGCTCATTCGCGGCGCACGGAGGGGCACGATGCGTACGGGAACGGTCTGGGGTCTCGCCATCCTGGGGCTGCTGCTGTGCGGCACCGCCACGATCGGTCTGGACCCCGACTCTATGAACGCCGTGACGATCGCGTGGTACACCTGCGGCATCCTCGCCGGATGCGTCATGGTGTGGATGGCGGGCCACCGTGCCCCTCCCCTGGTCGTCCTCCTCGCCCTCGCCATCCAGATCACCGTGTGGGCCGGTCCCACCGGGGTCATCCGCCTCGGGCTCGCCGGAGAGATCGTCCTGATCGTCGCAGGAGCGATGATGTATCGCGCCATCAGCGCCGTGACGACCGCGGCGGATGTCGCGGCCGCCAGACACCGGGAGATCACCACTCGGCAGAACGAACACGACGCCCTCGACCGCGAGCGGCAGGACCGGCTCCGTCGCGTCATCGTCACGGCGGGCCCCATGCTCCGCCACATCATCGACCACGACGGTCGCCTCACCCCAACGGCCCAAGCAGAATCCAGGATCATCGAGCAGACGCTCCGCGACGAGATCCGCGGCCGCCACCTCCTCAACGACGCCATGCGCGCCGTGGTCTCGATGCACCGGCGCCGGGGAGCCCACGTGCAGGTCCTCGACGACGGCGGACTGGACAGCATCGATCCGGCCACTCTCAACGAGCTCCTCGACGACGCCGCACGTCGTCTCGAATCCGTCCGAGCGAGCCGCATCGTCATCCGGACCGGCCGGCCCGACTCCGACACCGCCCTCACCCTCGTCGCGACCACGCCCAACGGAACCGCGGCGGCACTCGGCCTGGACAGCGACGACGACGTTCAACTCTGGGAGACCATCCCACGGCCCGTGCCGATGACGGTCACCCCCTAGTCCGCGCGGTCGCGGTGGGGAGTCAGCGCCCTCGATTCTCACCAGGAGTCGGTGGGTCGTGCGCTCTCGTCGCTAGGCTGGACGCCATGAGCGACGCACTCTTCGACAGTCTCTTCGCCGCTCTGGAGGCGGACCCGGCGAACGTCGCGCTCCGCGTGCAGGTGGCCCGATTGCTGCTCGAACGCGGACGCCTCGACGACGCGGTGACACAGGCGGCGACCGCTCTCACGCACGAACCCGGGAACGTCGAGGCGATGGCGGTGCTCACCGAGGCGACCACGGCGATGCGCCCAGCGGGCGATGAGGCGACCGACGGCGAAGCGACCGGCACGGCCGGCGCCGTCTCCCCTTCGGCGGCGATCGAGGGACGCGACGAGTTCGGTGACGGCGGTCTCGACCTCGATCAGACGGCCGAGGATACGGGGGCGCTCGACGCGTCGGCCTTCGACTGGCACCGCGCCGAGAGCGAGCTCGGCGACTCCCCGGTCCCTCCTCCCTATGCCACGTCCGCCTCGCCCGCGTCCGACCCGACCCCGATCGCGCCCGGCGGCGACGAGGTCGCCCCCGTGGTCGACGAGTACCGGGACCGCGTCACGCTCGCCGATGTCGGCGGCCTCGAGCCCGTGAAGCAGCGGCTCCGCGAGAGCTTCCTCGAGCCGATGCGGCACCCGGAGCTCGCACAGGCGTTCGGGAAGACGCTGCGCGGCGGCCTCGTCCTCTACGGACCCCCCGGCTGCGGCAAGACCTTCATGGCTCGCGCGATCGCGGGCGAGCTCGGCGCCCGTTTCCTCACGGCGAGCCTCGCCGACATCCTCGGCTCGCACTTCGGGGAGACGGAGAAGAACCTCCACGCGCTCTTCGAGCATGCGCGCGGCCTCACCCCGGCGGTGCTCTTCCTCGATGAGATCGACGCGATCGGCGCGAAGCGCTCGAGCATCGGGACCGGCTGGTCGGGCATGCGCGCCATGGTTGACCAGCTGCTCATGGAGCTCGACTCGATGACCGCCGACAACGACGGCCTCTTCGTGCTCGCCGCCACCAACAGCCCGTGGGAGGTCGACCCCGCGCTCATGCGACCCGGCCGCTTCGATCGCATGCTGCTCGTGCTGCCGCCGGACGAACCCGCGCGCGAGGCGATCCTGCGCATGCACCTCGACCGCCGTCCGATCGCGAACATCGACCTCGGCGAACTCATCCGCAGCACCGACGGGTTCTCCGGCGCCGACCTCGAGCACCTCGTATCCTCCGCAGCCGAGCAGGCGATGCTCCGCTCCATCCAGACCGGCGAGGTTCAGCCGATCGGGATGCCGGAACTGCGGCATGTGCTGCGCGAGGTGAAGCCGTCGACGGGGCCGTGGCTCACCGCGGCCAAGAACGTCGTCGCGTTCGCCAACACGGACGGGCGATACGACGACCTCGCGGCGTACCTCGACGCGCGCGGCATCCGCTGAGCGGTGGCGGACACGGTCGACGGCGTCGTCTATCGCGCCGAGGCGTTCCTCGCCGTCGGCCAGATCGACCGCGCCGAGACGCTGCTCCGGAACGAGCTCGCCCAGCGGCCCGGTGACGGCGCTCTCCTCCTCACGCTCGCGAAGGTGTTCGAGGAGCGACGCCAGTGGCCGGACGTGATCGACACCGCCACTGCGGCGCTCGACGCGAACCCCAACTCTCTGTCGGCACGGATGATGATCGCGTGGGCGGCGTACCGACTCGACCGGCTCGACCTCATGAAGGAGCACGTCGACGTCGTGCTCTCGCACCGTCCCGAGCATCCGACCGCGCTCATGTACCTCGCGTTGCACGGCGTCCGCGACCAGTCGGCGCCCGGCAAGGAACGCACGCGGACGCGCTACCGCCAGTCCCTCGAGCACGGCGGCGGTGACCCCTGGTACACCCTCATGGCCGCGAAGATCGAGGTGCGGCTGGGGCGCAGCTCCGAGGCACGGAAGCTCGTCGACGGAGGCCTCGAGCAGCATCCGATGGACGCCTCGCTCCTCGCGTTCAAGGCGGACCTGTCGTCGACGACCGTGGACGAGTCGATGGACATCGTGAGCGGTCTGCTCGCCGGGGCTCCCGCCGACCCGTCGCTGCGCGCGCGGTTCGACGCCCTCGTCGCCCAGCGACGACGGGGCGTGCTCGTGATGCTGTGGTTCGCGCCCGCGCTCGTCGCGATGGGCGTCGTGCTCACCACGGGCGGCTTCCGCACGGGATGGATGATCGGCGTCGCGACGGCGTCGTTCACGGTCTGGGGTATCCGTAACTCGACGATCGAGAAGCTGCCGCCCGCCTACCGGGCGGAGCTCGCCTCGCGGGCGCCGTGGCGGATCGCGACGCGTGTCGCCGGTCGCACGTCGGCGGCGCTGACCTTCGTCGGCGGCATCCTGCTCGCCGCCGGCGTCGTGCCAGCGGCCTGGCTCCTCGTGCTCGCGGCGCTCACCTGGGTGGTGACGCGGATGGCGAGCCTGGCGCAGGAGAAGCGGCTGGCCGCGAGCGCGGACGCCGAGCTGGCCGTGCTCCGCCCCGGCGTCGTCGATCGGGAGTCGGGCGTCGGCCCCTCGCTCAACGCCGTTGCGCGCGGCCGCTGGAACCGGCTGTTCACGACGCCGTTCCTCCTCATCCCGCTCTGCATCCCCGGGCTGATCCCGGCCGGTCCCGCGGACGAGGGCAGCGCGGCGCGCGCGGTGATCGGCGTGATCGCGGCGATCGTCGGACTCACGTCGGTAGTCGAGGCTGCGTCGTTCCGGAGGCGCGAACGCGGCTACCCGCTCGTGACCGCGTGGCGGATCGTGCGTCTCGCGGTGCCGACGGCGCTCCTCACGACGGTCCTGCTGGTCTCGCTCGCGAACCTCGTCTCGACGACCGGCGCGTGGACGTCGGGCGCGCCGGTCACACCGGTCGAGCAGCCGTCGGACCCGCCCACCGTCCCGTCCGACTACTTCGGCGATGACGAGACTCCGGTGCCTCTGCCGAGTATCGACATGCCGGACTTCGATCTTCCGTCCATCCCGCCCCTCGACCCCGAGGGGTGAGGGCTCACCCATCGGTGGGCTTACGTCGCCCGAGCGCACCGACAGGCGCGGCTTCGGGTTCACACGTTTGAAGGTTCGATTCAAACGTTTGAGTGACCTATGGTGATCTCCACACCGCACTCAATGAGGAGTCCCATGAGCCAGACCGTCGGCACCGCCGCCGCACCGACCCCCGCCGCCACCGTCCGCCCGTTCGGCTGGCGGGACAAGATCGGATACCTGTTCGGCGACCTCGGGAACGACTTCACGTTCCTGCTCGCCTCGTCCTACCTTCTCGTGTTCTATACGAACGTCGCGGGACTCCAGCCCGCGCACGTCGGCCTCCTCTTCCTGCTGGCTCGCATCATCGACGCCTTCACCGACGTGGCGTGGGGAAGATTCCTCGACCGACACCGCCCCGGGAGGGCGGGCCGCTTCCGCGCCTGGATCGGCCGGGCGGCCCTGCCCCTCGTCGTCATGAGCGCACTCCTCTATGCGCCCTTCATCGCGGACTGGGACTACGGGGTCAAGCTCGGCTACGCAGCCGTCACCTATCTGCTGTGGGGGTCCGTCTTCTACACGATGGTCAACATCTCGTACGGCTCGCTCGCGTCCGTCATGAGCCCGAACCCCGGCGAGCGCGCCTCCCTCTCGGTGTTCCGCGCGTTCGGCGCCAACGTCGCGGGCCTCTTCGTCGCCCTCGTGCCGCCGCTGCTCATCTACGCGACGGTCGACGGCGTCTCCCAGGTGCTCCCCGGCGCGTTCTTCGCGGTGGGTGTGGCGTTCTCGATCGGCGCACTCCTCTTCTACGGCATCTGCTATGCGGGTGTGCGCGAGCGCGTGCAGGCCGTCGAGCGCCAGGAACAGCGCTCGTTCGCATCCCTGCTCGGCTCCCTAATCCGCAACCGTGCCCTGCTCGGCCTCATGGCGGGCAACCTCATCGTCATGCTCTCGGGCATCCTGACGTCGTCGATGGCCGCGTATCTGTGGCTCAACTACTTCAACGACGGAGCGCTCTCCGGTCCGGCCCAGCTCGCGGCGTACGTTCCGGGTCTGGTCCTGGCGCCCGTCGCCGCCTGGCTCGCGCGCCGCTTCGGCAAGAAGGAGATCATCGTCACCGGCATGTTCTTCTCCGCCGCGATCTACCTCGTGCTCGCCGTCACCCAGGTCACGGCTCCATGGGTGTTCATCCTCATCACCGTGCTCGCGGGCTTCGGCGTCGGCGCCTACAACCTCCTCGTGTGGGCGGTGATCGGCGACGTCATCGACCACGAGGAGGTCCGCAGCGGCGAGCGCGACGACGGCACCGTCTACGCGGTCAACACATGGGCCCGCAAGCTCGGCCTCGCGCTCGCCGGCGGCCTCGCGGGCGTCGCACTCACGGCGGTCGGCTTCAACGCCGGCACCGCGACGCAGTCCGCGGAGACCGTCGACGGCATCTACCTGATCGCGACGCTCGTCCCCGGCCTGCTCTTCGCCCTCGCCGGCATGATCTTCCTCCTCGTCTACCCTCTCAACCGGGCACGTGTCGCCGCGAACGTCGCGGAGCTGAAGGCACGGCGCGTCGACGAGGAGTGACGATCGTGGCCAGACCCACCTTGAAGGACATCGCCGCGCGCGCCGGGGTGTCGGTCTCGACGGTGTCCTACGCGCTCAACGAGAACAGCACGCTGCCGCTCAGCGAGACGACCAAGGCGACGATCCGGCGGATCGCTCGCGAGATCGGCTACGTGCCCAACGGGCTCGCGCGCTCGCTCCAGGCCCGGTCGAGCCGCACCATCGGCGTGCTCCTCGACAAACCGCTCACGACCCCGCGCTACGCGGCGATCGTGCAGGGGCTGAGCGAGGGGCTCACGGAGCAGGGCGTCCACCTCGCTCTCCTCCACCGCGGACCGGCGTCGCGCTGGATCGACGCCGTCCGCGGCTACGAACTCGACGGTCTCGTCTTCATCGGGCACGACGACCACGAGGTCCCCGCGGAGCTGTCCGAGCCGGTCACGGAGCACCGCATCCCCTTCGTCGCCCTCGACTGCGGCGCCTACGGCGAGGACCGCCCGTACTCCACCGTCGACTTCGACTACCGCGCGGGCGTCGAGATGCTCATGGCGGAGCTCGACCGACGAGGCACCCGCATCGTCTACTACGTGCGCCCGGAGCTCGTTTCCCGTGCAGAACGCGTCCGCGAGAGCGCGGTGCTCGCGGCGCTGGGCGAGCGCCCCGACGTCGCCCTCCGCGTCGTGCCGACCGGCATCACGGCCGAGGTGCTCGAGAGCGTCGACGCGGATCCCGCCCGGCAGTCCGCGTACGCGAGCGAACTCGTGTCGCGCATCGAGCGGGCGCTCGACGCCGACGGGGCGGACCCGGCGCACACGGCACTGCTGTGCTCATGGGGAGCCGACGCTGAGGCCGTCTACCACGTCGCGCAGCGCCACGATCCGCGGTTCACCGTCGGTGCCCTCGCCGCCGGTGCCCTCTCCGCTCAACTCTGGTCGGGCCTCGTCTACTCGCGGCTCCCCCGAGTCCGATCACGAGCATCTGCTCCTGCCGCCCGTGCTCGACACCGGCGGCACGGGCTCCCCCGCCACACCCGTGTGACGCTCGACGACCTCGTCGACGTTCAGAAAGGCACGAAACGCACCATGACCCGCACCAACATCATCTTCATCATGTCCGACGACCACGCGGCCCACGCGATCTCCGCATACGGCAGCCGCGTCAACCGCACCCCGCATCTCGATCGCATCGCCGACGGGGGCATGCGCATGGACGCGGTGTTCTGCACCAACTCGATCTGCTCGCCGTCGCGCGCATCGATCCTCACCGGCACCTACTCGCACGTCAACGGCGTCTCCTCGATCTGGACGGAGATGGACTACCGCGTCCCGACCTTCGTCGACGTCCTGCGCGACAACGGATACCGCACCGCCCTCTTCGGCAAGTGGCACCTGGGAGAGCAGAAGGTCGCCGAGCCGCGCGGCTTCGACGCCTGGAAGGTCTTCCCCGGTCAGGGCGACTACGTCGATCCGGAGATGATCGCGCCGGAGGGCCGCGGCATCGAGAAGGGCTACGCGACCGACATCGTCACGGACCTCTCCCTCGACTGGATCGACGGCCTCGGCGAGGACGAGCCGTTCTGCCTCCTCGTACATCACAAGGCGCCGCACCGCCCGTGGGTTCCGGACGAGAAGCACAAGCACCTCTACGCGGACGGCACGATTCCCGAGCCCGACACCTTCTTCGACGACTACGAGACGCGCAGCAAGGCCGTGCGCGGTGTGCACATGACCATCGCCGACGACATGGGGGCGGACGACCTCAAGACCGAGGTGCCGGAGCACCTGCGCGGCGAGGAGAACCGCGAGGCGCGCATGCGCTGGAAGTACCAGATCTACATGCGGGACTACCTGCAGTGCATCCAGTCGATCGACGACAACGTCGGCCGTCTGCTCGATCACCTCGAGGAGAAGGGACTCGCGGAGGACACCCTCGTCGTCTACACATCCGACCAGGGGTTCTTCCTCGGCGACCACGGCTGGTTCGACAAGCGGCTCATGTTCGACCAGTCGTTGCAGATGCCGATGCTCATGCGCTGGCCGGCGCAGATCGAGGCGGGAACGCGCAGCGAGGCGATCATCACGAACGTCGACTTCGCCGCGACGTTCCTCGACGTCTGCGGGATCGAGGCGGACGAGGCGCTCCCCACGTCGCAGGGTCGCAGTTTCCTGCCGCTCCTGCGCGGGGAGGAGCTCGAGGACACCGGCGTCCGCCAGCGCGGCTCCGGGGACACCGGGCG
>CAKTZW010000068.1 GCA_934636065.1 uncultured Labedella sp. | reverse complement strand
GGTGCACTCGCGGGCTCGTCCTCCGGCTTCGAGCCACTCGGCGACGCCGATCTCGTGCTCGCCCTCGGCACCGAGCTCAAGCACGCGACTCTCGGCGAGGACACCACCCTCGTCCGCGTCGACATCGAGGTCGCTCAGCTGCACAAGCATCATCGGGCCCACCTCCCTGTGCTCGGCGACGTCTCGCGCACCGTGCGAGCCATGCTCTCCCACCCCGACGCGGCGAGCGGACGTGTCGCCCGAGACTGGTCCGACTCCGTGCGCGACGCGGCACGCCGAAGCAGGTCGCGCGCGACCGAGATCTGGTCCGTCCTCCACGACGCCGTTCTCGACGGGGCCGGTCGTTCCCCCGAGCGGCCGGTGGTTCTGACGGGGGACAGCTCGCAGATCTCCTGGCTGGGGACCGTGCAGACGGCCGTGCTGGACGGGCCGAGACGGTTCGTCACGACCGACGGGTACGCCACCCTCGGCTACGGTCTGCCCGCGGCGATCGGGGCGACGCTCGCGGTCCCCGACTCGACCGTCGTCGCACTGCTCGGCGACGGTGCGCTCATGTTCAGCGTGCAGGAGCTCGCCACGGCATCGGAGCTCGGCCTGTCGCTCGCCGTCGTCGTCCTCGACAACGGCGGATACGCCGAGATCGAGGCGAACATGCGCGACGCGGGACTCGATCCGTTCGCCGTGGCGCTTACGCCGCCCGACTACGCCGCCCTCGCCGCAGCCTTCCATTGCCGCTACGAGGAGGCACGCGGTCCCGCCGAACTGGCCGCCGCCGTCCGCGCCGCGTCCGGCGCGGGCCGGCCGAGCATCATCCGCGTCGCGCAGAGCGACTTCGCCACCGCGGCCTGGCGGCCGCAGACCAGGAGAGCATCATGACGATCGACGCCGCCGCCTTCCTCGCCGATTGGGACGAGCACGCCTCCTTCGGCGCCGTGACCGGGACGAACGGCGTCGACCGGCAGGCGGCCACCGCGGCCGACGCTGCGCAGAGGGTGTGGTTCGCCGACCTGCTCGAACGCCACGGCTTCGAGGTCGTCCGCGACGGGATCGGCAATCAGTTCGGGCTGCTCGAGCTCGTTCCCGGGGCACCGTATGTCCTCACCGGCTCGCACCTCGACTCCCAGCCCACGGCCGGTCGCTTCGACGGGGCCTATGGTGTCATCGCGTCGGCGCACGCGTGCATCCGGGTGGGCGAGGAGTTGCGACGCGCCCCCGAAGGCGCCCGCCGGAACCTCGCCGTCGTCAACTGGTTCAACGAGGAGGGGTCGCGCTTCAAGCCCTCGATGATGGGAAGCTCCGTCCACACCGGCAAGCTCGCGCTCGAGGACGCCCTCGCCGTCACGGACGCGGCGGGGATCACCGTGCGCGAGGCGCTCGACGCGATCGGGGAACGGGGAGACACGCTCGCCGTGCCGATCGCGTCCTACGTCGAGATCCACGTCCAGCAGGGACGCAGCATGGAGGAGGACGGTCTCACGATCGGGCTCGTCGACGCCACGTGGGGCGCCCACAAGTACGAGTTCCGCGTTCGCGGCGAGCAGGCTCACAGCGGATCCGCTCTGATGACGGATCGACGGGACGCGCTCCTCGGCGCGTCCCGGCTCGTGGTCGCCGCCAGGGAGCTGGTCGACGAGTTCGACCCCGGGGTGCTGCACACGGCCGTCGGGGAGCTCCACGTCTATCCGAACTCCCCGGTCGTGGTCGCGAGCGAGGTGCGACTCCTCCTCGACCTGCGATCGCCCGATACCGACGTCCTCGAGTCGGCCGCAGCGCGGATCCGAGAGGTCGTGGCGAGCGTCGAGAGGACGGACCGGGTCGAGATCGAGGTGACCGCCGAGCACTCATGGGGGCAGAATCCCTACCCGGAGGACGGGGTCGTGCTGGCGGCCCAGGTCGCGGCGGAGCTCGGCCTGCCCCACGACAGGGTGAAGACCATCGCCGGGCACGACTCGACCAACCTGAAGGACGACACCCCCACGATCATGCTCTTCGTGCCGAGCGTGGCGGGTGTCTCTCACAACCTCGACGAGCTCACTCGCGATTCCGACCTCATCGACGGCTTGGCCATGATGACGGAGCTCATCGGTCGGCTGGCGCGGGGCGCCTTCGCCTGAGACGACACCGCGATGCGGTCGGCTCGTCACCTCTCGGGGCGCTCCCGCTCGTCGCCACCGGCTTCGTCATGCGTCGGACAGGCCGCCGGTCGCCGCCGGGAGTGCGAGCGAGATCCGGGTGCCTTCGCCGGGTGCGCTTGAGACGGCGATGCGACCGTCGTGGTGATCGATCGTGGCCTTGACGAGCGCGAGGCCGAGGCCGAACCCCTGGATCGCATTCGAACGCGCGAAGGCGGTCCGGTAGAAGCGATCGAACATCTGGGCGGACTCTCCCCGGCTCACGCCCGGGCCGCTGTCCTCGACCGTGATCGTGTGGTCGCCCGTCGAGCTCGATTGCGTCACCGTGATGGCAGACGCCACGGGGCTGAACTTGATCGCGTTGTCGAGGAGTTCGACGACCGCGTGCCGGAGCTGGGCGTGGTCGCCGTCGACCCACCGCGGGGAGTGCGCGTCGCGGACGATCCGCACGGGCTGCTCCCGCGCATCCGCCTTCTTCGTGGTCGCGGCGACGGCCTCGTCGACGACCGCGTCCAGGTCGACGCGGGTGACGCGCGTGGGCGCGGCGGAATCGGTGGCGGCGAGGAGATCGGCGATGCGGTCCCTCAGGTTCTCCGTGTTCCGCGAGATCACCTCGAGATAGCGGGCGCTCGCCGCGTCCGCCGGGTCGAGGGAGTCCTGAAGGAGTTCGAGGTACCCGGTCATGCTCGTGAGGGGTGTGCGGAGCTCGTGCGAGACCGTCGAGAGGAACTCCTCGCGGATCGCGATCGCCTGGGCGAGTTCTGTGATGTCGTACGCGACGATGACCGTACCGAGGAGCTCGCCGTCTGCCCGGTGGACCCGACCGGAGGACGCCATGATGGCGATCTGGTGCGCCGGGGTCCCGAGCCATTCGACGTGGTCGTTGATCACCTCGCCCCGAAGCGCCCGGGGAATGAGCTGCTCCCCGTGGGGGATGGGGGTGGAACGGTCGGCCGCGAGCACGTTGTCCCCCGCGTACGGCGGTTCATCGATCCGGAACCCGACGATGTCCACGAGTCGAGCGGCCGGACGGTTGCCGATCACGAACCGTCCCTCCGCGTCGTAGAAGGCGACCCCGGCGGTGACGGTGTCGAGGATCGCGCGGGAGAGGGACTCGTTGTCCTGCGACTGCCGGAGCGCCTCCCTCAGCCGGGCGTTCGACACGGTGAGACGCTCGCGATTCCGGCGCAGCTGACCTGCGGCGGCGCTCACGACGAGGGCCACCGCGACGATGAGCGCGGGAAGCGTCAGGACGTTCGCCCACTCCAGCGCGTTCGACGGCCACGTTCCGCGGTAGGCGAACCCGAACGACGTGATGAAGAGGGCGCCGACGATCGCGACGATCACGACTCGTCGGCGGAAGCCGTATGAGAGCCACAGGATCGGGAAGATCGCGAGCATGCCGACGGACGAGAGTTCCGGAAGGAGTTCCGCGCGCAGGAAGGCGACCCCCACGATGTCCGCGACGGCGACCGAGATGAGCGCGTTCGGCGTGGTCCGCTCCCAGGGGAAGACGACCGCGGCGATCGAGGCGACCACGACGATGGCGAGACCTGCGGAGAACAGCGGACCGGACAGCGCCGAGGGCAGCGCGACGGCGGCGACGACAGCGACGAAGAGCGATCCCGCGAGGAGGGGGAGTTGCGCGCGGAGGAAGACGCGCATCCGCCCGCGGGGCGATGCCTCCAGTTCGAAAAGCGGCATCGTGGTCCCTGCTGTTCGAGCGACCGTCCTTTACTGCCGCGTTCGGGTCCATTGTGACGCGAGACCGAGCGAATTCGTGAACCGGACACCGTCGGGGAGCATGCCGTGCGGAATCCGGATGACGCGCTCGCCGCTGTGCGGCGCCGGTCGACGATCAGCTGACAGGCGGCACGGCGTCGTGCTCCGTGCGGCCCGGGCCGAGCCCGTACACGCGTTCCGCCGTGCCGGCGAAGAGCGCCTCGCGCTCGTCCGCCGAGAACGCTCCGGACCACTCGGCGATGGTGTCGAGCCAGCGGTCGAGGCTCGTCCGACCGCTCGAGGCGGGCCAGTCGCTGCCGAACAGCAGCCGATCGGGACCGAATGCGTCGAGGACGGTGTCGAGGGAGGGCCGCAGGGCGTCGAGCGTCCAGGCGCCCGAGCCGGTCAGAGCCGGGAGACTCGAGACCTTGCAGACGACGTTCGGTCGGAGGGCGAGCTCGGCGATCGAGCGGCTCCAGGCCCCCGGTGCGTCCGTCGGTCTGGCGGGCTGGCCCGCGTGATCCAGCACGATCGCCAACTCGGGCACAGCATCGGCGAGGGCGATCACGTCACCGAGTTGCGCCTCCGTCACGCGTGCGTCGAAGGCGAACGAGTGCGCGGCGACCGCGCGGGCTCCGGCACGGAAGGCGTCCGTGGCGGAGAAGCCGACGGGTTCAGAGGACAACGGCCGACGCACGCCCACGACGAGCGGGCGTTCGCCGAGATCGTCGAGGTGTTCCGACACCGCGTCGCCATCCTCGAGAGGCGCGAACGCGACGATGCCGAGCACGGGACCCTCGCCGGCCATCGTGGTCACCCAGTCGACCTCGGCCATCGCCTGGTCTGGACGGCAGTCGGCTTGGACGACGACGAAACCGTCGACATGGGCGGCGCCGGGCGCGCGCTCGGCCGCGAGGTCGCCGAACGTCATGGTCCGATCGAGCGTCGGGACGTCCGCGAGCCAGGCGTAGTCGAACCGGTCGGTGTTCCACACGTGCAGATGCGCGTCGACGATCCTCATGCTCGGTGCTCCATCCTTCGGCGCCCCGCGGCGCTGCGACCGGGCCATCGTATCGAGGAGTCACGGGCGGATCGATGGCGGACCGTGACCTCCCGTGCATCGACCGGGTCCGGCGGCCGGAGCAGAATGAGGGGGCGAGCGGCGGCACGGCGCCGGGCGCGGCGCGACGGAATGCGGAGGCGGTGTGGCGATGCACGCACGAGCGGCGGCTGCGGCGCTGCTCTGCGGGCTGCTGGTCGCTCCCACTGCGGGGTGCGTGACCGCCTACGGCTGCGCGTCGTGGGTCGACTTCGAGGACGAGGAGTCCCGCGTCGCCGAGTCGGGCCTCGTCGTCGATGTGGAGGTCGTCGGGCGGGACGGCACCGAGCCCATGTTCGGAGCCGACGCCCACGCCTGGGCGGCCGAGGTGCGCACCGTCGTCGCGGACGACGACGGTGACGTCCGCGTCGGGGACCGGCTCCGACTCGTGTCCACACCCGACACGTGCGCCGCGGGCGGACTCTACGGCGACGGCGATCCGCTCGACACGACGGATGAGGTGCGGGTGTACCTGCGGCAGAGCGACACGGACGCCGAGGCGTGGGAACTGCTCACCCCGTTCCAGGGCGTCGGACCGCTCGTCCACTGACGACCTCGCCCGGGAGACGTTGAGGCTTCCTCGCTACCATCGGAGGACCGTCCCGAAGGAGGCCCCCATGGCGAACATCGATCCCGTCCGCATCGCAGCCCTCGACGCGGCCGTCGCGCGATGGGCCAAGAACGGCTGGACCGTCTCCTCCGTCTCCGGGGCGACCGCCGTGCTGCAGCGGAAGAAGCGCATCGGCTGGTTCTGGAACCTCGTGCTCACGGTGCTGACCGGAGGGCTCTGGCTGATCGTCGTCGCCATCCGCGTCATCAACCGCAAGATCGAGACGATCGTCCTCACCGTCGACGAGTACGCGCGCGTCCACACCTCCTGACTCCCGCTCCGCGCGAACCCCCCACCACATGAAAACGGAGATGGTGCACGTTACGACGTGCACCATCTCCGTTTTCATGCAGTGGGGATCAGGCGATCGTGCCGGTGCCCTCGCCCTCCATGCGGTCGTCGTGGAGCAGCTCGCCCTCCGCGTCGACGGGGGTGATCGTCACGTCGAAGGTGATCGGCGAACCCGCCTGGTACGGGAAGTTCTCGCCCCACGAGAACGTCTCGCCCGTGCCGAAGGTGTAGACGGACGGGTCGGCGAAGGCGCCGTCGGCCAGGACGTCCTCGTTCACTCCCTGCTCCTCGAAGAGCGCCGAGTCCACGACCGAGTCCATGCCCTGCATGTAGGGCCAGTCGTCGTAGCGTGCGTCGACGCTCACGAAGCTCGAGCCGAGGTCGACCGGGTCGCCCGTGTTCGACACGACGTAGTTCACGAACACGATCTCGTCGCCCTCCGCGATGATCGGCTCGTTGTTCTCGGGGTCCACGAACTGGCCGGTCTTCGTGGCTGTCGTCGTACCGACCTGGTACACCTCGACCGTGATGCCCTCGAGCTCGATCGTCGAGACGAGGTCGCCGCCCTCCGTCGCGGGGTTGGCCCACGCGGGCTGGCCCTCGGCGCTCGGCGCCTCCGCCTCGTCGGTCTCCGTCGGCTCGGCCTCGGCGCTCGGCTGGGTGTCGGGCGTCTCCTCGTCGGCCGGGCTCGAGCAGCCGACGAGGCCGAAGAGTCCGACGGTGGCGATGGCGGCGGCCGCGAGAGTGCGGGGGCGGGGGTTACGCATGTGTCCTCATTCCGTATGTGTCATTCGTGTTGCGTGCAGCGGTCTTTTCGACGCTATCCACGACCCTTCCGCAGCGCGATGGGGAGGGGTACCCCATCAAGTGGGGTGAATTCGGGCTGATCCGGGGCTTAATCGGATGAGACGCCACCGCATCGGGCGGTCGGACGGGTCGACGCAAGCCCCGGGGAACATCGCCGCCGGCGGGTACGTTCGAGCCATCATGACGACTCCTACCCCGCACCTCGTGCCCATCGGCCGCACCGAGCTCCAGGTCTTCCCTCTCGCTCTCGGCACCAACGTCTTCGGTTGGACCGCGGACAGGGACACCTCCTTCCAGATCCTCGACGCCTTCACCGAGGCCGGAGGCAACCTCGTCGACACGGCCGACGGCTACTCCCACTGGGCGCCCGGTCACAGCGGCGGCGAATCCGAGACGATCATCGGCGAGTGGATCGAGCGCACGGGTCGTCGAGACGACCTCGTCATCGCCACGAAGGTCAGCACCCATCCGGAGTTCCCCGGCCTCGCACCGGAGAACGTCCGTGCCGCGGTCGACGCCTCGCTGGGTCGACTGCGCACCGACGCGATCGACGTCTACTACGCCCACTTCGACGACGAGTCGGTGCCGCTCGAGGACACCATCGGGGCGCTGTCCGGCCTCGTCGACGCCGGCAAGGTCCGCGCGATCGCCGTGTCGAACTACTCCGCCGAGCGCATCGACGAGTGGATGGACGTGACGGAGGCCAACGGCTTCCACAAGCCCGTGGCGCTCCAGCCGCACTACAACCTCGTCGAGCGCGAGTTCGAGGGCGCGTTGCGCGAGCGTGCTGAGCGATACGAGCTGGGCGTCTTCCCGTACTTCGGACTCGCGAAGGGGTTCCTCACCGGCAAGTACCGCGGGGGTGCTGCGGTCGACTCGCCGCGCGCCGGGGGAGCTGCCGAGTACATGAACGCGCGTGGCGACGCGGTCGTGGAGGCGCTCGCGACGATCGCCGAGGCGCACGAGGTGAACCTCGCGACGATCGCCCTCACGTGGCTGCGTCACCAGCCGACGGTCGTCGCGCCCATCGCGAGCGCGAGTCGCCTGGACCAGCTCCCCGACCTGCTGGCCTCCGCGACCGTGGCCCTCACCCCCGAGGAGCTGGCGGCCCTCGACTCCGCCTCCGCCCTTTGACCACATGAAAACGGAGATGGTGCACCTAGCTACGTGCACCATCTCCGTTTTCATGTGGTCGGGGGGAAACATGGGCGCAACATGCGCCGCTGTAGGCTCGGCCCATGGGAGACCTCTTCGACGGATACGGCGCGACCCTGGC
>CAKTZW010000067.1 GCA_934636065.1 uncultured Labedella sp. | reverse complement strand
TCCGTCACCCGCGCGGAGCCCGTCGGGGTGGAGAACGTCGTCTCGAGCACGTTGGTGCCGCGCACGTACCGCCGCGTGGTCCGGAACTCGCCGTCCGGGCGCAACTCGATGCGGCCGCCCGACTCCTCGTCGAGGAGCGACGCGAAGACGGGGACTCCGTCGAGGGCCGGCACCGCGAGCCAGTCGATGCGACCGTCCGAGCGGACGAGCGCGGCGGTCCGGCCGTCGCCGACGACCGCGTAGTCGCGCAGGGGTGCGTAGTCGTCGGGGTCCGGCGGCGTGCGGGGCTGCATCACCTCACCCTAGGTAGCCCGGAGCCCGCGCCTCCGCCCCTTGCGCCCCGTCCGCGCGCGTCTTAGGACCCCGAGGACGCCCTGGCGGGGAGCCCCTCCCTCGAAGTGCAAGTTCTGACCGCCCCCTCCCCGGGAAGTGCGGGTTCCGGCCGCTGCGAAGCCGCGCGACGCGGCCGAAACCCGCACTTCGGCAGGTTGGGAGCGCCTCACCTCAGGAACGGGACTTCGCGCCCGCCTTGGCCTGGGCCTTCGCCTTGTCGGAGTCCGCGAAGAGGGTCTCGGCCTGCTCGAGCTCCATGCCGTTCGTCTCCGGGACCATCCGCCACACGTAGAGACCGGACAGGAGGGCGAGAGCCGCGTACATGCCGTACGTGAACGGCAGCGAGAACTCGGACAGGGGCGGGAAGGAGACGGTCACGAGGAAGTTCGCGATCCACTGGGCGGCCGCCGCGACGCCGAGCGCCTTGGCGCGGATCCGCGTGGGGAAGATCTCGCCGAGGAGCACCCAGACGAGCGGGCCCCATGACGCCCCGAATCCCACGACGAAGAGGTTCGCGGCGACGAGGGCGACGGGTCCCCACACGCCGGGCAGCGACACGTCGTCGCCCGAGCCCTCGGAGAACGAGAACGAGAGCGCCATCGCCCCGAGGGAGAGCGTCATGAGGGCCGAGCCGCTCAGGAGGATGGGCTTGCGACCGATGCGGTCGACGAGCACGATCGCGACGATCGTCACGAGCACGTTCGTGACCGAGGTGATGACACTCACGAGCAGGGAGTCCGACTCGCTGAAGCCGACGGCCTTCCAGAGGCTCGTCGAGTAGTAGAAGATCACGTTGATGCCGACGAACTGCTGGAACACGGAGAGGATGATGCCCACCCACACGATCGGGTGCAGCCCGAACGCCTTCCCGCGCAGCGAGGCGTTCGCGTGCTTGCGGTCCTCGTCGATCGCGGTCTGGATGTCGCGGACGGCGCGGTCGAGGTCGTCCTTCGGGACGAGCCGGGCGAAGATCGCGCGCGCCTCGTCGGTGCGTCCCTTGGCGAGCAGGTAGCGCGGCGACTCGGGCATCGTGAACGCGAGCACCCCGTAGACGACGGACGGGATCACGCCGACGAGGAACATCCAGCGCCACGCCTCGAGTCCCCACCACAGCTGCTCGGACGCTCCGCCGGCCGAGTTGGCGAGGACCGCGTCGCTGAGCAGAGCGGCGAAGATGCCGAGCGTGATCGCGAGCTGCTGGAGCGAGGCGAGGCTTCCGCGGATCTGGCGCGGGGCGATCTCGGCGATGTAGGCGGGCGCGACGACGGACGCGATCCCGATGCCGATGCCGCCGACGATGCGCCAGACGACGAGGTCCCATGGACTGAAGGTCAGGGCGGAGCCGACGGAGCTCGCGAAGAACATGATGGCGCCGATGAACATGACGCGCAGGCGGCCGTAACGATCCGAGAGGCCACCGGCCACGATGGCGCCGAGAGCGCAGCCGAGCAGGGCGACGGCGACGATGAAGCCCGTGAGGGCGCTCCCGAGCTCGAAGTTCGCGTCGATCGAGTCGACGGCGCCGTTGATGACGGACGAGTCGAAGCCGAACAGGAACCCGCCGACCGCCGCGGCGATCGAGAGCGCGACGGCTCGTCGGCCGTACGGTGTCTTGACGGTGAAACGCGTGTCGTCGGTCTTCTCGGTCTGCTCGGTCACCCGCACACGTTAGTACCGCGGCCGACTATCGGGGCCAGGGTGGACAAGCGTGTCGCGGAGGGATACATCCCGGCCGCGGACCGACACGTCACCAGACGGTGACGATGTCGTCGCAGCTCGACTCGTCGTCGATGGCCGCGATGACGTCCTGATCCTCGATGTCGCCGTAGGGGAAGACGAGCTCGGGAACGCCGTACTCCTTCACATCTGACACGAGGTCGAGAGTCGCCAGTCGGACGCCGTCCTCATTGGGGCCGAACTCCGGGACCTCGGCGGCGAACGCGTCGAGCGTGCTGCTCGCCTCGTCGATCCAGGTGTCGTAGTAATCCGTGAAGAGCGCGACGATCGCGTCGCCGTCCTGCCCGTCCTCGCCTGCGTCCACCAGGGGCGGGTCGGCGATCACGTCGTCCCGGCTCTGCTCCAGCAGGTCGATGAAAGATCGGACGCCCTCGACTGCCGCGGCGTGCTGCTCCTCGGCGGTCCCGAGCTCTTCGATATCGCGATCGAGGTTCGAAAGCGCGTCGTCTGCCTCGTACACCGAGGCCAGCCCGGAGCACGATGTCTCGGCGAAGGACGCGAGCGAGGCGGTCTCCTCCTCGGAAGGGCCCGTCGCCCCGCACGCGGTGAGGATGAGAGTGGCGGCGGCGAGCAGGAGAGGTGCGGCGGCGCGTCGGATCATGGTCGACCTTTCGGCTGGGGGGAATTCCCTCCAGCCTAGGGATCGCGATCCGGTCGCCTCGAACCCCCGAAGGGGCCGTTGCGGCGCCCGCCGCCGGTCCGAGAGTGGCCGATCGGGGTGATCGCCCCGTCAGACGGTCGCACCGCCGAAGTGCTCCGGCAGGGTCGCGGCGGAGCGGGCCTGCAGGTCCGCCGCCTCGATCGTGAACACGTCCTGCACCTCGAGCGCCGTGCCGTCGGTCACGCCGATGCGCAGCACCGGGTAGCCACGCACGTCGCACAGCGCCTGGAAGCGGACGTCGTCCTCGCGCGGCACGGAGACGATGACGCGCCCCGTCGACTCGGAGAAGAGCGCCGTGGCGAGATCGACGCCGTCGCGCTGCAAGATCTCGCCGAGCCAGACGCGGGCGCCGACGCCGAAGCGCATGACGCTCTCCGCGACGGCCTGCGCGAGTCCGCCGTCGGACAGGTCGTGCGCCGACGCGAGCAGGGACTGCTGCGACGCGGCGTGCAGGAGACCCGCGAGCGCCTTCTCGGCGTCGAGGTCGACCGCCGGCGGGCGGCCGCCGAGGTGGCTGTGCACGGTGGCGGCCCACGCGGAGCCGTCGAGCTCCTCCTTCGTCGTGCCGAGGAGGTAGATGTTGTGGCCCTCGTCCTGCCAGCCGGACGGGACGCGGCGTGCGACGTCGTCGATCACGCCGAGGACGCCGACGACGGGCGTCGGGAAGATGGGCGTGTCACCGGTCTGGTTGTAGAACGACACGTTGCCGCCCGTGACGGGGATGCCGAGCTCGAGGCATGCGTCCGACAGGCCCTCGACGGCCTGGGAGAACTGCCACATGACCTCAGGGTTCTCGGGGGAGCCGAAGTTGAGGCAGTCGGTGACGGCCGCGGGCACGGCGCCGGAGACGGCGACGTTGCGGTACGCCTCAGCGAGGGCGAGCTTCGCGCCCTCGCTCGGGTCGAGCTGGCAGTACCGTCCGTTCGCGTCGGTCGCGATCGCGAAGCCGAGGCCCGATTCCTCGTCGACGCGGATCATGCCGCCGTCGTCCGGGAAGCTCAGCGCGGTGTTGCCGAGCACGTAGTAGTCGTACTGGTCGGTGATCCAGTTCTTCGACGCCAGGTTCGGCGAGGCGACGAGGGAGAGGAACTGGGACAGCACGTCCTCCCCGGACTCCGGGCGGGGGAGCGTCGCCGCGCTGTCGGCGTTGAGCGCGTCGATCCAGGTCGGGTAGGCGACCGGACGCTCGTAGACCGGGCCGTCGACGGCGACGGTGCGCGGGTCGACGTTCACGATCTCCTCGCCGTGCCAGTCGATCACGAGCCGGCCGGTGTCGGTGACCTCGCCGAGCACGCTCGTCTCGACGTCCCACTTCGCGGTGACCGCGAGGAACGCGTCGAGCTTCTCGGGCTCGACGACCGCCATCATGCGCTCCTGCGACTCCGACATGAGGATCTCCTCGGGCGTGAGCGAGGGGTCGCGCAGGAGCACGTGCGAGAGCTCGACGTGCATGCCGCCGTCGCCGTTCGAGGCGAGCTCGCTCGTCGCGCACGAGATGCCGGCGGCGCCGAGGTCCTGGATGCCCTGGACGAGGCCGTCGCGGTAGAGCTCGAGGCAGCACTCGATGAGCACCTTCTCGGCGAAGGGATCGCCGACCTGCACGGCCGGACGCTTCGTCGGTCCCGTGCTGTCGAAGGAGTCGGAGGCGAGGATGGAGGCGCCGCCGATGCCGTCGCCACCCGTCCGCGCTCCGAAGAGCACGACCTTGTTGCCGGCGCCGGACGCGTTCGCGAGGTGCAGGTCCTCGTGGCGCAGCACGCCGACGGAGAGCGCATTCACGAGCGGGTTGCCCTGGTACACCGGGTCGAAGTAGGTCTCTCCGCCGATGTTCGGCAGTCCCAGGCAGTTGCCGTAGAAGGAGATGCCGGACACGACGCCGTGGACGACGCGAGCGGTGTCCGGGTCGTCGATCTTCCCGAAGCGGAGCTGGTCCATCACGGCGACGGGACGCGCTCCCATCGAGATGATGTCGCGGACGATCCCGCCGACGCCGGTCGCCGCCCCCTGGAAGGGCTCGATGTAGGAGGGGTGGTTGTGGCTCTCCACCTTGAAGGTGACGGCCCAGCCCTCGCCGATGTCGACGACGCCCGCGTTCTCGCCCATGCCCACCATGAGGTTCTTGGTCATCTCCGGCGTGACCTTCTGGCCGAACTGGCGGAGGTAGATCTTGCTCGACTTGTACGAGCAGTGCTCGCTCCACATGACCGAGTACATCGCGAGCTCACCCGACGTGGGGCGTCGTCCGAGGATCTCGACGATGCGGTCGTACTCGTCGGGCTTCAGGCCGAGGGCGCCGTACGGCTGCTCCTTCTCCGGCGTGGCTTTCGCGTTCTCGACGGTGTCGGCGACGGCGGTGGGGGACGCGGGCGTGCTCACGGCGCTGAGGGCTCCTCGGTACGGGCGGGATTCGCGGTGCGGAAGGGGGCTGTGCGGTGACGACGTGTCGACTCGATCCTACCCGCGCCGGGACGGACGACACCCCCGCTCCGGGACTCGGCGTCACCCCTATGTAGCGCTCGGTTGGTCTCGCCGATACCACTCCTGCAGGTGGACTTTGACAGGATTGGAACGTTGCGGTTAGATCGCGCGCTGTTGAACGTCGAATTTATGAGCGCCCGCTGGACGCCCAGTCAACGATGACGGCGCGTCCCGAAATGTTCACTCCCGTCAACCGACTCAGTGCGAGTTTTGCGTCGTCATGCACTCGGTACTGGACGAAAGCGAATCCTCTGTTCCGTCCGGGTCGCGATAAGGATTGGGGAACCACTACGTCGGCCACCTCTCCAAACTCAAGTGCGGCAGCTAAGACGTCCTCCTGTGAGGCTGTGAAAGCAAGGTTACCAACGTAAAGCCGGGACCCGCGCGAGGAAGCAATCGCGCGCGCGTCCATGATTTCCTCCGTGCTGACTGCGACATCGCCCGGCGGCGACTCTGAGACCGCTACAACGCCTCGCGGCGGCTCGGTCACCGCGTTGCCAGTGCTCGAGAAGCCTGTTGCTAGACGATTTGCGGTGTCGACGATGCCAAGGGTGACCATCGATCGCTTGAGATTCCCTCCTAAACGTCGGAACGGATTCTCTTGGGACAACCCACCAGCGATTCGGTCATAATCGGCGCTAGCCAGTCGCGGCCCCGAGACAGTCGTCCGAATCTCGGAATGTAGAGCGTGAAGGTAATCAGCGGCCTGGTCGGGTTGGATGACCGACCATCGAGGCGAGTCGCGCCGCTGCTTGCCCGTCGACTTCGTCGCTTTCAACCCTCGTATCAGTCCCTTGTTTTGTAAGCGCTCAATCACGGCGCGATAATCCTCGGTGTCGACGATGTCCACCGCGTCCATGATTTGCTGGACGCTCAGGCTCTCCCCGTGACGGCCGAGTAGGAGGACCTTTTCTTCGTCTCGTTCAAGACTGAACTCCTCAAATGCGGATATCCAGCGCTGGTCATCCTCAGAGAAGACCGAGCGGTGGCGCAACGAGACGGTGAACTGCTGAGAGTCAGCAATGACTTCGGGCTCGACCAGATCATGGGCCCTCATCAACTGGAACATACGACGAAACCCCTCACCCATTTCTCGCATGTAGCCCAGTTCACGAAGCGTTCTGGCGATCGCGGTGTTTCTTGACTGATGAACTCCCGCCAGTGTCCTGAGCCCCTCCACCGTGACGGTCGAAAGCAGCGGGCCCGGACTGCGGACCTCGAGGCGGTCATCGAACACGTAAACCTCAATCGCGCGGCCTTCAATGGTGTAATCGCGATGAGCGATTGCGTTGGTCAGCGCCTCTCTGCAGGCGTCCTCGGGGTAACGGACCTGTTCCTGAAATCGACCATCCGGACCCAAGCGCGTTTCGACCAAATAAGGCCGAACCTCGTCCCAAGCACTTTGTAGTAGTTCCGCGACATTGCCCACGACGTGCTTGTCATCCACGACGTTGTAGTCTCTACCGGCTCTCAGTTCGGTGCCAGAAACGCGCAAAATCCGTACCTCGCACCGCGGGTGCCAGAGTGCAACGTCCTTCGCGAAGAGGAGCAGCGCCGCACGGCGAAGCCGCAGAGAGGCGGCTCCGTACTCGGCGAGACCAAGCAACTGGAGCAACTTTTCAGGCGAGAGGCCTGGCGCAATCAATTTTCCAGCCGCAGTGAGCGTCTCTTCGTTCAATGCTGTTGCGTCAGCTCCGTCGACGAAACCACGGTCGTATTCCCGCGAAAGTCTCTCTTGGCGTTCAAAGACGATCATCTCGCTTGCGACAGGAACCGACTCGCGATCCTTTCGCTGTAAACAACGACCGTCCTGGGTCAGGTGGACAACTGAAGTGCCCTTATCGACCGAGAAGTACAGAACCTTCTGTTTGTCTATCTCGAGCTGCACGGCAAGCGGGCGATCCAACGGGGTGCGCCCATGAACGTGGCTTTTCCATGCCTCAAGGAATGACTGCACCGTCTCATCTCCATGAGGAACGCCTGTGACCACACCATCGTCCTCCACTCCGACTAGAAGTTCACCGCCGTCGGCATTAGCAAATGCGACAAGAGTTTCGCCGATATCCCGCTTGATGGTTTTCGGATTCCTCGGGCTCTTTTGGGAAGGGTGCCCCTCCCATGCGCTCTTAAACTCCCGGAAGTGACTCTCGCTCATCGAGAGAGTCGCACGCACGCGCTCCTGAAGCGTAAGGATGTCGACGCCGTCAGTCATGAGCGTAAGGCTAGTGGGTGTATTCCTCGCGGAGGAGGTATTTCCGCGTGCTATCGCTCCAAACTGCGAAGTTCGGCCCCGCACACGGACGAAGCCCCCGCCCGGGGTCTCCGGAGCGGGGGCTTCGTCGTGTCCGACTGAGGTGTGACGTCAGGCCGGAAGTCCGAGGGAGAAGCGCACGGCGTTGTTCTCGTCGAGCTGGGCGTCGAGGATACGGTCCGACAGGGCCGAGGCGGCGTTCTCCTCGAGGAAGACGCGGGCGCCCTCGCGCTCGATGATCTGGTCGGCGGCCTCGGGGGCCGGAACGACGTCGACGGCGAAGTCCGTCGAGCTGTCGGCCTGGCTGATGCGCAGGCCGCCCTCCGTCGTGCCGACGGACTGGTCGGTGATGGTGCGGACGAGGGTGCTGGCGGTCTCGGTCATGGTGAGCATGAATCGTCTCCTGACGTGTCGTTCGTTCTCGTTCGTGCAGCCACGATTCCGCGGATCGGCGGAGGGATCAACCCGATCGGCGGCTCTTTGCGGGAACTCTCACGGTCCGCACACGGGGCACGGAGGAAGCCCGGTCGGCGCCTCGAAGGCTCGCCGGAGGCGCTCAGACGCGGGCGAGGAGGGATGCGAAGGGACCGTCGGCCGTCGCGAGGTCGCGTGGCGCACCAC
>CAKTZW010000066.1 GCA_934636065.1 uncultured Labedella sp. | reverse complement strand
CTTCGGGAGGGGATTCCGGCCGGAACCCGCACGTCGAGAGGGAGCGACGGAGGAGGCGTCAGGGAGGAGGGACAGAAGGTGAGCGGAGGAGGCGTCAGGGAGCGTCGGCGGGGACCGGAGCGAGGTCCGTGAGGACGGCCCCGAGCTGCTCGACCGCCCAGTCGATGTCCTCCTCGGACACGACGATGGGCGGCGCGAAGCGGATCGTCGATCCGTGCGTGTCCTTCACCAGGACACCGCGGGCCATGAGCGCGACGCACACGGCGCGACCGGTCGCGAGCGCCGGGTCGATGTCGACGCCGGCCCACAGACCCGCACCGCGCACCGCGACGACACCCTTCCCGACGAGCGACTCGAGTCCCGCGTGCAGGCGGGCGCCGAGCACACGCGCGCGCTCCTGCATCTCACCCGTCGCGAGCAGGCGGACGACCGAGAGTCCGACGGCCGCGGCGAGCGGATTGCCCCCGAAGGTCGAGCCGTGCTCACCCGGCCGCAGAACGCCGAGGATGTCGCGGTTCCCGACGACGGCGGAGACGGGGACGATGCCGCCGCCGAGAGCCTTCCCGAGCAGGTAGAGGTCGGGAACGACGTCGACGAGGTCGCACGCGAACGTCGCGCCCGTCCGCCCGAGTCCTGACTGGATCTCGTCCGCGATGAAGAGGACGTTCCGCTCCGTCGTGAGGTCGCGCACGGCGGGGAGGTACTCCGCCGGCGGGACGACGATGCCGGCCTCGCCCTGGATCGGCTCGATGAGCACCGCGACGGTGTTCTCGTCGATCGCCGCGGCGAGCGCGTCGATGTCGCCGTACGGGACGGAGCGGAACCCGGGCGTGAAAGGACCGAAGCCGTCGCGTGCGGTCTCGTCGTCCGAGAAGCTGATGATCGTCGTCGTGCGACCGTGGAAGTTGCCCTGCGCGACGACGATGTTGGCCTCACCGGCCGGGACGCCCTTCAAACGGTAGCCCCAGGCGCGCGCGACCTTGATCCCGGACTCGACGGCCTCGGCCCCGGTGTTCATCGGGAGGACCATGTCCTTCCCGGCGAGCGCCGCGAGCTCCGTCGCGAACTCCCCGAGCCGGTCGTTGTGGAACGCCCGGCTCGTGAGCGTGACCCGACCGAGCTGCTCCGTCGCGGCGGTGACGAGCACCGGATTCGAGTGTCCGAAGTTCACGGCGGAGTACGCCGCGAGGCAGTCCAGGTAGCGGTTGCCCTCCACGTCGGTGACCCACGCACCGTCCGCCGTCGCCGCGACGACGGGGAGGGGGTGGTAGTTGTGCGCGACGTGCTCGTCTTCGAGGGCGAGCACGTGCGCCGTCGCCTCGGCCGTGATGCCGGCGGCCGTCCCCCGCTGCTCCACGGCGGTCATCGGCGCAGCTCCAGGGTGCAGCACTTCACTCCGCCGCCGCCGAGCAGGAGCTCGGACAGGTCGACGCCGATCGGGTTGTAGCCGCGTTCGCGCAGCTGCTTCTCGAAGCCGACAGCGCGCTTCGCGATGACGACGTTGTAGCCGTCCGAGATCGAGTTGAGCCCGAGGATGGAGGCGTCCTCCTCACTCACGAGGATCGCGTCGGGGTAGCGCTCCTGCAGGATCGCGAGGCTCGGCGCATCGAAGGCGTTCGGCAGGTAGGCGATGTTCGCGTTCTCGTCGCCCGTGAGCGGGTCGAGGACCGCGATCGCCGTGTCGAGGTGGTAGAACGACGGGTTCGTGAGGGTGAGGGACACGACCTCGCGACCGTAGATGGACGCGATCTCCGCGTGGCTGTTCGAGGCGCTCCGGAAGCCCGTCCCGGCGAGGATCGTGTCGCCGACGAGCAGGAAGTCACCCTCGCCCTCGTTGATCTCCTTCGGCTCCACGACCTCGAAGTCGTTGGCACGGAACCAGTCCATGAACGCCGGACCCTCGGGCTGGCGCTGCGGGTAGGTGAAGCTCGCGCCGTACGCGACGTTGCCGATGACGAAGCCGCCGTTGGCCGTGTAGACCATGTCGGGCAGACCGTCGATCGGGTCGATGAGGTGGACCGTGTGACCGAGCGACACGTAGGTGTCGTAGAGCGTCTGCCACTGCGCGACCGCCTTCGCCGTGTCGGTCGGCTTGGCCGGCTCCATCCACGGGTTGATCTTGTAGACGACGGTGAAGAAGTCGGGCTTGCACATGAGGTAGGTGCGGGGCGTCGCGGTGCGCTCGGGCGCTGTGGCGGTGGTCGTGGTGGTGTCGGTCAAGGAGACTCCTCTACCGGCGCGGCGCGCGGCCGGTGCGTCGAGGCCCGTTCGGGCCGTACGTGGACGGGTGGAGGCGGACCAGGTCGCTCGCGTGAGCCCCGCCGGAGCGGGACGCCGCTCCCAGTTTGGCACAGGGCTCGGCGGTCGAGTCGAGTCGTACACGCATGAAATCACCGAATTCGGACGGGCTATCGCAACGATCGCGCGCGGCCTCCCGCTACCCTGGCGGAATGGACAACCTCGACCGCGGCATCATCGACCTCCTGCGCCAGAACGCGCGCGCGAGCTACGGCGACATCGGCGGATCCGTCGGCCTCTCCGCCTCCGCCGTGAAGCGCCGCGTCGACCGTCTCGTCGCCGATGGCGTCATCCGCGGCTTCACGATCCAGGTCGACCCCACCGTGGACGGGTACAACACGGAGGCGTACGTCGAGCTGTTCTGCCGCGGCACCGTCGCGCCCGACGAGTTGCTACGCATCCTCTCCGGCGTTCCGGAGGTCGTCGACGCGGGCACCGTGACGGGAAGCGCCGACGCGATCGTCCACATGCGCGCCCGCAGCATCCCCGCCCTCGAGGACGCACTCGAACGCGTGCGCATCGCCCCGAACGTGGACCACACCCGCAGCGCGATCGTGCTCTCCCGCCTCATCCACCGCACCCACGACTGATGGGCACGAGACTGTTAGAGCGATCCGCGGGGCCGCGACACCGGGCTTGCTCGGCCAGGCGCACCGGCGCGCGGTGGGTCCGCACGACCGACAGCTTGGCATTCCAACAGATGCGTGCGTTGAGTGGGTGCGTCAGCTTCACGCTCCAACTAGGGTTGGTTGACTCCTCACACGCTCCAAGCGGAAGCGGCGTTTTGTTGTAGCTTGTCCGCATGGATGCAACTCGCTTTGTCGATTCCGTCTTCGGGCGGGCCACCCGCGAACCGGGCAAACGGGATGCGTTCGTCTACTACCTCCCGAAACCCATCCCCCTTGACCTTGAGTTATCGGGCGCCGTGGTGGCGTCTCTGTCGGAGGCGGATGCCGCCCTGGGTCACCTACAGGGTCTCGGGATGCTCATTACTGACCCAAGCCTCCTCATCGGCCCGTACCTGCGCCGCGAGGCCCTCGCCAGCTCACGTATCGAAGGCACGCAGGCGTCACTGTCTGAAGTCTTCCAAGCGGAGGTAGACGCCGACGCTCGGAATGATGAGACAGCCGAAGTTCAGCGCTACCTTCAAGCCACCGGGCAGGCCTACGAGTTGGCGGCGACCCTTCCGATCACTCAGCGGCTGATTCTGCAGGTACACGAGACGCTTCTAACAGGCGTTCGCGGCGAGGAAAAATCACCCGGCGAGTTCCGTCGGTCACCCGTGTGGGTCGGCCATGCGGGCGCCACCCCTAACAGTGCGAGATTTGTCCCGCCGCTGCCCCAGCATCTTGGTGACTTGCTGACGGACTGGGAGCGATTCGTCAACGTCGATGGACGAGTTCTCCCCGCACTGATTCAGGCGGCTCTCATGCACTACCAGTTCGAGACAATCCATCCCTTCCTCGATGGCAACGGTCGAATCGGACGCCTCCTCATCAACCTTTTGCTCATGGAACGGAAACGCCTCCCTTTACCGCTGCTCTATCTTTCAAACTACTTCGAGACGCATCGCGACGAGTACTACGAGAGGCTGCAGGCGGTACGTGAGGACGCCGACATCGACAGCTGGTTCATGTTCTTCCTCGATGCCGTCCGCGCCCAAGCTGACGACGCGGTCACCCGCTCCCGACGCCTCATCTCTATCCGCGAGAGCTTCCACTCAGAAGCGATCAAAGAGCGCTCGAGTCTGCCGCGGCTCGTGGATGTCATCGTGCGCAACCCCTTCGTCACCGTCAAGTCCGTGCAGGATGAGCTCGAGCTGACCAATCAAGGCTCAAGAAACCTGATCAAGAACGCGGAAGCTCGCGGGTGGCTTCGATCGCTCGGCACCCACGGGCGGGGCGGGAGAGAGCGTTGGTACTCGCCCGCAATCTTTGAAGTCATCGAGACGCCCATGAGTTACTCCGACGATTGATGCGCATCGCTCCGGCGCAAGCGAGGATGAACAGAATAAGGAAGACAGCCCGCCGAAGACAGGGGCCAATTTTCTCGGCCTTGAAGTGTCATTCCGCGTCCTACGCCGGCGCGAGCGTCTCGATCCCGAGCTCTTCGGCGGCCGTGAGGAGCCGGTGGTCGTAGGCGACCAGTCTGTCGGCGGCGACGACGAGCGCCGAGGCGACATGGAGGGCATCGAGAGAGCGGAGGGTCGGCGGTCCGATACGGCGCCCGACGGAGACGACCTGCTCGGAGACGAGGATCTCATCCACCCCCTCCATGGCGGCATCGGTCGCTGCGGCGACGAGCGCCGGTTCATCGATGTCCGCGCGTGACCGGACCGCCCGTCCGACCTCGACCCAGGCGATCGTGGAGCTCACGAGCTGGTTGCCGGCGCGCACGCGGTCGGCGAGGTAGGCGCGCAGTGCGGCGGACTCCGACTCGGCGAAAGCGAGCTTCACGAGGGCGCTGCTGTCGATGTAGAGACGCATCAGAACCGGTCGTCGCGATCGAGGAGGTCCGCGGTCGACTCCCCCGCTCGCAGCGTGAGCGGTGAGAGTTCCGTCGTCCCGAATGGCCGCCGGGCGGGCCGGATGAGCCCTCCCAGCGTGTCGATCCCAGAGGGCGGAGCCGCTTCCCGCCGATCGTTCGCCGCCGCCAGGTACTGCTCGAGCGCGTCCCGGATGACCTGCTGTTGCGATCGACCCGACCGCGACGCCTCTGCCCGCAGAGCATCCGTCGTCGCCGCCTGGAGTCGAAGAGTGGTCGCCATGGCGATATGGTACCAAAATGCTACCGCCCTCCCCTGACGGCCTGGAGTGGCGCGGCCTCGTCTCCGACGGCGAGGTGAACGCGCTGCACGCCGAGGCGTTCGAGCATCCACCCGAGTCGACGCCCTGGGTCGAAAGACTCGAGCGATGGAGCCTCGGCTGGGTGACCGCCCGCGACGAGGACGTGCTCGTCGGTTTCGTGAACGTCGTGTGGGACGGCGGCGCACACGCCTTCGTCCTCGACACGTGCGTGGCGCTGCGCGCACGCGGGCGTGGTCTCGGTGTCGCACTGTTGGCAGCGGCCGCCGCGGGCAGTCGAGCAGCGGGATGCGCCTGGCTCCATGTCGACTTCGTCGACGAGCTCTCGCCCTTCTATCTCGACGCCGCGGGTTTCCGCCCGACACCAGCCGGTCTGCTCGCTCTTTGACGCCGAGGTGGTCCCGCCGCTTGTATCGAGGGTTGTGCTGAGCACTCTGTATTGATACATTTTTTGTACCAACACAGAATGTCGGCGCCGGCATCTCCACCGTCCCTCGTGGGACTCGAACGAGAGAGAAGAACATGAACGATCCGTGGGACGTCCCCTGGGCCTTCATGGTGGTCGCCGCGATCATCGTGATCTCGGCCGCCCCCTACGGCTTCGCCCGGAAGGAGAGCGTGCGCCGGAAGGCGCTCGACCGGTTCGCGAAGCGGATCGACCTCGCGCTCCCTTCCTCGCCGGTGGAGGACGAGCGCGTGGGCGCCCGCCTTGCCATCCGCGAGCGATCCATCGCCATCGGCGGCGGCCTCGGCCTGCTGGCGGCCATCAACGCCTGCCTCTTCATGCCGGGCTTCGGAGAGTATGGCTTCGCCGTGCTCGGGACGTTCATCCTGGCGCTCGTCGGGGTGGCCGGCGGTGCGGCCGTGAGCGCCCTGACGACGACGCGCGACCTCCCCGGCGACGTGCCGCGCATCGCTCGGCTCACCACCCCGACGGTGCGCGACTACCTCCCCCCGCTCGAGTCGGTCTCCGCCACGGTGAGCGTTGCTCTCGGCGTGGCCTCGACCGGCGCCGCGATCGTCGCCGGCGTCGCGATCTCCGGCGCCTCCGTCGCCGACTTCGTGTTGCCGCTCGTGGTCGCCGCCCTCGCCGTCGTGTCGGTCGTGGCGGTCTCGGCGGTGTCCCGCCGGATCGTCGAGCGTGGTCAGCGCGCCGGCTCCACCCTCGAGCTCGCGTGGGACGACGCGATCCGCTCGACGGCGCTGCGCGACCTCATCGGCGTGCCGCTCATCCTCGGCCTGGCGGCCATCCTGGTTCCGATGGTCGTCCTCATCGAGGACATCCCACTGGTGCAGCCATACTCGAGCGCCGACAATGTGCTCGTCTTCGTCGCGATGGGCGTCGTGGGGCTCGTGCTGCTCGTGGCCCTGACCATCGCGCTCGTCTCCGTCTCGAGCCGGCCGGAGCGGCACTATCGCCGCCGCCTCTGGCCGCTGCCGGAGCGTCAGGCCACGGCGCGCACGGTGGGAGCGGGCCGATGATGCTCGTCGTCGACCCGGCGTCGCCGGTCGCCCCGTTCGAGCAGGTTCGGATCCAGGTCGTCGAGGCCGTGCGCTCCGGCAGCCTCGCGGCGGGCACGAAGCTCCCGACGGTGCGCCGGCTCGCCGAGGACCTGGGGCTCGCCGCGGGGACGGTCGCACGCGCCTACCGGGAGCTCGAGCGCGACGAGGTCATCGAGACCCGCGGACGCCACGGCACCTTCGTCGCCGCGAGCGGGGACCCGACTCAACGGCAGGCGCAAGCCGCGGCGACCGCCTTCGCCGAGCGCAGCCGGCAGCTCGGTCTCGCCCCGGAGGACGCGCTCGGCTACGCCCGCGCGGCCCTCGGCATCCAGGACCCACCGGAGTAGAGCTGCCGGGAGGGTGCGTGGGGGGCGGGAGGGCGGGGCGCGGCCGTCAGGGGGCGGGGGCGGGCGGCTGCTCGGGAGCGCCGCCGACCTTGCCGAGCGCCTCGATGAGCGCGCTCTTGCCGTCGAGCACGACCGCGAGCATCGCGTCGGCGGCGGCAGCGGCGTCGCCGAGGTTGATGGCGTGGAAGACGGCGGTGTGCTCCGCGGCGTCGGAACCGAAGTCCACGGCGCCGTCGCCGTGCTCGGCCGCGCGCTGCTGGACGCTGAAGCTCAAGTACATGAAGTCGGCGACGAGGCGCCCGAAGCGCTGCAGGAGCGTGTTGTGCGAGGCCGCGTACACGGCCATGTGGAACTCGACGTCGCTCGCCGCGTAGCCGGCGTGGTCGTGGGCCGTCTGCTCCATCTCCACCTGCGCCGCCTCGATCCGGTGCAGATCGGACATGGTCGCCCGGCCCGCGGCGAACCGCGCGGCGGCCGGTTCGAGGACCTGCCGCAGCTCGACGAGGTCGCGCATGATCGCCTCCCCCATCCCCTGGGCGTGGAACCACCCGAGCAGGTCGCTGTCGAACGTGTTCCACAGCTCACGCGGACGGACACGGGTGCCGATCTTGGGGCGGATCTCCACGAGACCCTTCGCCGCCAGGACCTTCATCGCCTCGCGCACGAGGGTGCGACTGACGCCGTACTCCTCCGTGAGCCGGTCCTCGCGCGGCAACAGGTCGCCGGGTGCGTAGCGTCCCCCGACGATCGCCTGCCCGATCGCGTCGATCACACGACCCTGCAGACCGCTCATGCGGTAGCCGGAGTTGTGTTCGTTGCTCACGAGGGAGAGGCTACCCGTCACCGACTCGAGACTCATGCGGAGACCGCGGGCCGGCTGGAGAAGAGCGACAGTCCGTCGACCGCGATTTCGACGGTCCGCAGGTACGGCGTGACAGCGTCGAGGTCCACGGAGACCCCGAGACCCGGGGCGTCGGGCACCCGCAGCGTTCCGTCCGCATCGAGGGACAGGTGCTCGCGTGTGAGGTCGATCGTGAGCTGCTTGGGCTGGGCGGGGTACTCGCAGATGCGGTGGGCGGCGAGGCCCGCGAACGGCTGCAGGGACGCCGAGAGGGCGAGGTGCGACGTGAAGGTGTGGTTCACGAACGTGCGCCCG
>CAKTZW010000065.1 GCA_934636065.1 uncultured Labedella sp. | reverse complement strand
CGGGTGGGGACTGCCACGTCTACGACAACCACGTCGAGCAGGTGCGGACGCAGCTCGCGCGCGACCCCTACCCGTACCCGACGCTCCGGGTCGCGCCCCGGGACTCGATCTTCGACTACGCGTACGAGGACCTCGAGGTGCTCGGCTACCGCTTGGGCGCCGCACGCCCGCGGGCCCGGGCCCGCGAGGTGCGGCCGGTCCTCGAATGGCGTGAGGGCCGAAAGCGCGGACCGCGCTGGTCCGTCCGCCGGTCCCCCGCTGCCGACGCCGAGCGGGTCCGATCGATCGTGGCCGCGCTCCGCCGTCGCGGCGTCGACGCGGTCGACGACGGCGACATGGCGGTCGATGCGGTGACGGACGGGCTCGAGGACGTCGTCCTGACCGTCGGAGACGGCGCCGTGACGAGCGGCCACCCGGCCGCAGCCGCCGTGACGCTCGTCCTCGACGCGGGCGCCGGGAACGCGTCGGAAGCCGACGACCCCGCCCGCCTCGTCATCGACGAGTCGGCGACGGACGACGAGATCGCGCGACTCCTCGTCGATCTCGTCGCCCGCTCCGTCAGCGGACGGTGACCGACCGGCACCCGAGGTTCGTCGTGCCGCCGTCGCCCACGTTGATGGCGTACAGGCAGATGTTCCGCACGCCGGCCGCGAGCCCCGCGATGTTGAACTTGAAGGCGTGCTCGGCGCTGAAGCCGCTGTAGTACTCGGCGAGGTTGGCCTTGGTCTGGTCCGCCGTCACCTTCTGGTTGATCACGCCGTCGACGTAGGAGTGCACGCGGAGCGGCGCGTCCGTGTCCGGGTCGATCGCCCAGCCGCGCACGTTCACCATGCCCTTCGTCGTGGGCGACGCCGTCATCTGGTCGATGCCGCCGAAGGGCGGCCCGGTCGGCATCTGCACCGTGCGGCACGCGACCTGGCGCTGCTTGTTCACTCCGACGTTGAGGCCGTACACGCACACCTCGTGGGAGCCCGGCGCGATGCCCTCGAGCCGGAAGGAGTATCCATGGGCGTCACCGTAGCCGGGCTTCGCCGCATTCGGACCGCTGCGGACGATGTCCGCGGGCGCCGTGGCCATCGTGACGCCGTCGACGCGAACGGAGGCCGTCACGGGGTCGAGCGTGTCGGGGTCGATCATCCAGCCCGAGACCTCGATCGTGCCCATCTCGGTCGCCTCCGCCTTCTCGAGCGGGCCGGCGGGCGGTCCGCTCGGCATGGTGACCGTGCGGCAGGCGAACGTCGTGTTCTTCCCCTGGCCGTAGTTCATCCCCTTGAAGCAGACCTCGTGAGTGCCGCCGGAGATGCCGGTCAGCTTGCCGGCGAACCCGTGGTCGTCTCCGAACCCGGCGTGCTCGGCCCCGAAGCCGGCGCGCGGGTCGTTCGCCGTCGTCTTGCTGTGCCAGACGCCGTCGACATAGAAGTGGACGTTGATGGGGCCCGACTTCTCCGGGTCGACGACCCAGCCGCGGAACGCGATCGCGCCGGGGGTTGTCGAGATGGAGTTCACGTTCCCGATGGGGTTGCCGCCCGGCACGTAGACCTTCGAGCAGCCGAGCTTGGTGTTGCCGCCCGCTCCGACGTTGATCGCGTAGACGCACACGTTCCGGGTTCCGGAGGTCACGTAGCCCCCCGTGTAGGAGAACGCGTGCTTGGTGCCGGCGGAGGCGTACTTCGACGCCGTGGCCGGGTCCTCCCGGTTGGCCGTCGTCGCGCCCAGTTGCTTGCCGTCGACGTAGACGTGCACCCGGATCGGGTCGTTCGTGTTCGGGTCGACGGCCCAGCCCCGCACCGTCACCTTGCGCTGACCCCAGGACACGCCCGTGATCGCGCCGGACGGCGACATGTTGCCCGTCGGCGCACCGAACCAGTCGGTGTACATGCGCCAGAAGTTGCGGTTGCCGTAGGACGAGCAGGAGTTGCCCGTGCCGTAGAGGTTCGACATGGCCGCGGAGTTCGGCGTGTACGGGGTGTAGATGTACAGCGCGCGCGTGGCCTCGTTGCGGATGGTGACGTCCTTGCGTCCGCACGCGGAGTTGGGGTGGTACAGGATCTTGTTCGCGCCGACGCGGTAGCTGAACGAGTTCGGGTTCGCCTGGTAGCGCTTGAACTGGAGGGCCGCGTTGTAGACCTGGTTGAAGAAGCCGTAGTAGAGCGAACTGCACGCGGCGGTGTCCGGGCAGCCGTAACCCGTCGCGCTGCGGTACTTCCCGGGCGTCGGCTTCGTCGAAGAGACGAGGCCCTGCTCCTTCTCGATGAGGACGAGCAGTGCCTTCTGGCTGATCCCGCAGGCCTTGCCGACATTCGCGATGATCGTGGCCGCCGACTGCTTACCCCCGGCGTAGGCCCCGCACCGGCCCGCGACGGCCGCCTTGTTCGGGGTCGACATCGAGTACGACTTGAGGCACGTCGGCCCCGTCGTCGCCTTGCAGGTGGGGACGCGCTGATTGAGGAAGCTCTGCACGCCCGAGGCCGACAGCGCGGAACCGTTGTAGAAGTTGGCGTCCGAGATGAGGTAACCCGGGTCGAAGTTCGACGCGACGGCGGCCTCGGCGTCCTCCCGCGGGGAGAGCGAGCTCAGCAGGGTCACCGCGAGCAGGGCGGTGAGGAGGCCGGCGAGAAGGCGGAAGCCCGGTACTGCGCGGTGCGGGGTCAGAGGTACTGCGCGGTGCGGGGTCATAGGGGGATACTCCAGGCCGTCGTTCCCGGGAACGATCATCGATGTGTCACAAGGCTTTACTCATGTTCACATCTTTCACACCGGTCCCACTACCCCACATCGGGGCAACCCGCCGGAGCGACACGGCTTTTTTCTACTTCTTGGAGATCCCCTGGTCCTTCAGGTACTCGTCGATGATCGGTCCCGACTCGCCGACGGCCCGCAGCCTGCCCTTGTCGAGCCACGCGACCTGGTCCGTCATGTCGCGGACGGACCCCATCGAGTGGCTCACGAGGATGACCGTCTTGCCCTGCTCCCGGAACTCGGCGAACTTGTTCCGACACTTCTCCTGGAACTTCGCATCGCCGACCGCGAGGATCTCGTCGACCACGAGGATGTCGGGGTCGACGTTGATCGCCACGGAGAACCCCAGCCGGACGTACATGCCTGACGAGTAGTTCTTGACGGGCTGGTCGATGAACTGCTCGACGCCGGAGAACTCGATGATCTCGTCGAGCTTGCGGGTGATCTCCTTGCGGCTCATCCCGAGGATCGAGCCGTTGAGGTAGATGTTGTCCTTGCCCGAGAGCTCGGGGTGGAAGCCGGACCCGACCTCGAGGAGGGCCGCGACCTTGCCGTTCGCGGTGATCGTCCCCTGGTTCGGGTAGTAGATCTTCGCGAGGCACTTCAACAGGGTCGACTTGCCGGACCCGTTGCTGCCGATGAGGCCGAAGGTCGAGCCTTCCGGCACGTCGAAGGACACGTCGTTGACGGCGAGGAAGTCCTCGTAGACGCTCTTGCGTCGGCGCATGATCGCCGACTTCAGGCTCTGGTTCCGCTCGTGGTACAGGCGGAACATCTTGCTGACGTGGTCGACACGCACGGCTGGTTGGTTCACAGTGCTTCTGCCAGTCCTTTCTCGTTCCGCTTGAAGATCAGGAGCCCCAGGGCGAGCGCGATGAGCGCCGCGAGCGTCACGAAGCCGAAATCGCCGAGCGACGGCAGCCTGTTGTCGTAGAGCAGGTTGCGGAAGATCTCGACGAAGCGCTCCATCGGGTTGAGGCGATAGAGCCAGTAGAGGGTGATGTCGGTGCCGAAGAGGCCGCCGAGCTGGTCGGACTGCGACTTCATGAGAGACGCGGGGTAGATGATCGGCGTCAGGTACATCCAGATCTGCAGGACGAGGCCGATGAGGTACTCGGTGTCGCGGAAGTGGACGTTCACGATCGACAGCATGAGGCCGAGGCCGAGACCGAACATGGCGAGCAGCACCATCGTGACGATCATGAGCGGCAGGTACGGGAGGACCCACGCGCCCGCGATCGTGAGGACGATGAGCAGGACGGCCATCTCGAAGAGCCAGTTGTACGCCGTGGCCCCGACCCGCGACAGCGGCAGGACGATGCGGGGGAAGTACACCTTCTGCACGAGTCCGACGCTCGAGGTGAGCGACTTCATGCCGCCCTGCAGCGCGCTCGAGAAGAACGCCCACGGCAGCAGGCCGCACAGCAGCCAGAGCGGGAAGATGTGAAGGCCGCTGGGGTCGCCCGGCTGCGGCGTGACGCGCAGGATGAAGTTGAAGACGAGCGTGTAGATGAGCATCTGCACGAGCGGGTTCACGAGCGACCAGAGCTGGCCGAACACGGTGCGCTTGTACTGTCCACGCACCTCCCGCATCACGAGGTTCGCGAGCAGTTCCCGCGAGCGCAGGATCTCTCCGATCACGCCCATCCCAGCCTCCGATCCGAACGCCCGGCGTCATCGCGACGGCAGGCACGACTTAGGATGGTGGGACCCATGAACACTCCTCGATCTCAACGTGATGCTGCGGATCTCGCGGTCATCACCGTGAGCTACGGCTCGGGCGCCGTTCTCGAGGAGTTCCTGCGCTCACTCGACGGGGCCACGACAGAGAACAGTGTAACCGTGGTCGTCGACAACCTTCCCGAGGGCGAGAGGGGAGTCGCCGGCGTGGCGGCCGAGCACGGAGCCGTCTACGTCCCACTCCCCGAGAACCCGGGCTACGGGGGCGCCGTGAACCGAGCCGTGCGCGCCCTCCCGCCGTCGATCGAGTGGCTGCTCATCTCCAACCCCGACGTCGTGCTCGGGCCGGCGTCGATCGACCGGCTCCTCGCCGTCGCTCGGCGGGAACGATCGGTCGCGGCCGTCGGTCCGCTCATCCGGAACTCCGACGGATCGGTCTACCCCTCGGCACGATCCGTCCCGAGCCTGCGGGCCGGCACGGGGCACGCGCTGTTCGCGAACGTGTGGCCGTCCAATCCGTGGAGCCGGCGCTACCGGAGCGACGCGACGGATCGCGGGGTGCGCACGGACGTCGGCTGGCTCTCCGGCTCGTGCCTCCTCGTCAACCGCGCGCGCTTCGACGAGATCGGCGGGTTCGACACGGGGTTCTTCATGTACTTCGAGGACGTCGATCTCGGCTACAGGCTGCACCGGAACGGCGGGCTCAACATCTACGAGCCCGCCGCCGCCGTCGTGCACACGGGAGCGCACGCCCCCCGGTCGAGTCAGACCCGCATGCTCGCCGCCCACCACGAGAGCGCCCGCCGCTTCATCTCGAAGCGCTACTCCTCCCCGATCCTGCTGCCCCTCCGGGTGGTGCTGCGCGCGGGGCTGCGGATCCGCGAGTTCGTCGTGACACGGAAGTCGAGCTGACCCGGTGACGACGGCCGCCCTGAAGCCGACCAGCACCACGACCCCCGTGGTCCGGATCCTCGCCGACCGCCGGTTCTTCATCGCGACGGTCGTGCTCTTCATCCTGAGCGCGGGGTTGATCGCCCTCTCCATGAAGCACGATCTGCTCTTCGACGAGGGCTATCACATGGCGATCGCGCGCATCTTCGCGGAGAACGGCGTCCCGTTCGTCGCCGCACAGACCCCGGACCAGGCCTGGCTCGGGGACCTCACCCGTTTCGGCTCGTACCTCTACCACTACGTCGTCAGCTTCCCGCTGCGGCCGCTGCTCGGCGCCGACCCGAGCGTCCAGTTCTTCGTGGTCCGGTCGATCGGCGTGTTGATGGCGGCGGCCTCCTTCGTGTGGTTCCGGCGGGCGCTGCTGACGATCGGGTTCTCCGGGGCGACCACCCACCTCGTGCTCTTCCTCGTCGCCGCGCTGCCCCTCAGCACGTTCAGCGCCGCGACAGTCAATTACGACAACCTCCTCATCCTCATCGCCGCCCTGTACTTCGCACTGCTCGCACGCATGGCGACGGCCTCCGCCACCACGTGGGAGCAGTGGTTCGGGCTCGCGATCCTCGGTGGGCTCGGCGCTCTCACCAAGTTCACCTTCCTCCCGGTGATCGTCGTGAGCGCGCTCGCGCTCCTGATCTTCCGCGTCGTGCGTGCCGTCCGGACGTCCCAGCGCGGGGCGCCGCGGTGGGGGTTCGAGCGTCGCCGCGCCCTGTCGATCGCGCTCACGATCCTCGTGTTCGCCGTCGTCGTGCTGGCGGTCGCCGAGCGGTACCTCGTCAACCTGGCCCTCTACGGCACGCCGGCGCCCGAGTGCGACGACGTGCAGGCCGTGACCTTCTGCCAGTCGTACGGGCCCTGGCGCCGCAATGCCGAACTCGACGCGGCGTTCCCCGACCAGCCGGCCGGGCTCGGCGGCCTCCTCGCCTACCTCCTGCACGCGTGGCGCCCGGCGCTCCTCGACACGCTCTCCACCGTCGGGTACTCCGGCGGCTTCAGCGAGGGCCCCGCCGTCGTCGCGACGCTCATCGCGGTCGCCGTCACGGCGGCCGCGATCCTCGTCGTGATCGCCCTCCCGCGCCTGCTCCGCTCGGCGCCCATGACGATCATCGCCCTCACCCTCGTGGGCTATCTGTTCATCCTCGTCTCCCGGAACTACGCCGAGTTCCTGCGCTTCGGGGCTCCGGTGGCGGTGAGCGGGCGCTATCTGCTGCCCTTCGTGCCGTTCGTGCTCGCCGCCGCCTGCTGGGGGATCGCGACGCTGCTCCCGCGGGCGGGGCGCGTGCGCGCCGTCGTCGCGTCGGCTCTCGCCGTCGTCGCGGTCCTGCTCACGACGCAAGGAGGCTTCGCCCTCACGCTGCTCGCGGTGGCGGACGACTCGTGGTTCGACCCGGCGAGTCCGCTCGCGGCGCTCACGCCGCTCCTGCGAGCCGTCGCGTCGGTCGTCGTGATCGGCTGAGCCGCCTCAGGCCTCGGGCGGCCTCCGACGCAGCGTCCTGGCCGCATACGGCAGGCCGAGCACGGCCGCAAGGACGAGCTCCACGATGATCTGCAGGAAGCGGGTGATGAGGGCGATCGTGAGCGCCTCGGGCGCCCCCACGATCGCGCCGAGCGTCACGACGAGGATCGCCTCGCGCGCTCCGGCGCCCGCCGGCAGCACGACGATGACGAGCCCGACGGCCCAGGAGAGCATGATGGCGCCGGCGGTGAAGGGGATCGTCGCCGGCCCCGCTCCGAGCGGCTCGGCGAGCATCCACGCCTGGATCCCCGCGAGGGACCAGGCCACCGCGACGGCGACGATCGCGACGACGAGAGCGCGCGGCGAGATCCGGTCGGGCATCCCCTCCCCCGAGAACCGGCGGAAGACCCGGTCGAGCAGGGAGTGGAGCAGTCGCGGATGGAAGAGGCTCGCCAGCAGGGCGGCTCCGCAGAGCGCGGCGGCGACGGCGACGAGCCGGATCCACAGCGGCGACGGTCCCGCGAAGACGAGGAGGGAGAGCACGCTCGCGGTCGCCACGCTCACGAGCAGCACGAGGCCGTAGCTCGCGAGCATGACGCGCCGCTGGACGCCGTGCCGCCGCCCGAGGTCCGCCTGCACGACGGCGGTCCAGACGCTCCCCGGCATGTACTTCGCGACCTGGGACGTCGTCGAGATCGCCATGGACGCGAGAACCGGCAGGCGCGGGGCCCCGAGTGCGGCGAGGACCGCGAGCCACGACACGTAATGGCCCGCGATCGAGGCGACGAGGACGAGGGAGCTGCCGATGATGAGCCCCGGCCCCATCTCCGTGAGCGCCCGTTCGACGCGATCCCACGCCGCGACGATCGCGTAGACGGCGAACGCGACGATCGCGACGAGGAGCAGGATGCGCAGGGGGACGGCGAACCGCCGGAACACGCGGCCGGCCGCGGCCGCCGCGCGGCGCAGTCCCCGGCGGCGCGGTTCCTCAGCCGTCACGATCGGGTCGCGAGCTCGTCGACGAGGCCACGGACGACCTCCGTCGCGGTGAACCGCGGTGCCGCCGCACGGGCCCGAGCACGCAGGTCGGCGACGCGACCGGCATGACGTTGGTGCGCAGCGGTTGGAGCAATATCGACGGGGCGGCGCGGCCCTCCTTGCAGAAGCTCGGCTACAGGCTGGGCGACCGGCGCTGGCAGCGCATCGCCTACCCGCAAGTCGACGGCGCCCAGCCGCTCGATCCGGCGACGCTGATCGACCGGATGGACACGGTCCGGCTCCGCTATCGCTTCCGCGGCGCATGGAACGAGCGATGGGACGGGAGCGGGGGCGTGCCGCTGCCGGACGCGGTCGAGGCCGGCTTCCTTTCCCAGGGCGACCTGGACTCCATCGTCGAGCGCACCCGCAAGGGCGGCGGCGAGATCGTGGCCCTGCTGAAGAC
>CAKTZW010000064.1 GCA_934636065.1 uncultured Labedella sp. | reverse complement strand
GATCGTCATCGGCAAGGGCGGTGCCCGGCTCCGCGACGTCGGCTCCCGCGCCCGGGCCGCCATCGAGCCGCTCGTCGGGTCTCCCGTCTTCCTGTCGCTCCACGTCAAGGTCGCGAAGGAGTGGCAGCGCGACCCGAAGCAGCTGCGCCGCCTGGGGTTCTGAGCCTCCATCGCGAGGATGATCTTCGTCGCTCGCGGGTCGGACCGGATCGCCCGGGGACGGGTGTGCCCGGATCCCCGCGTTACCGTTGGAGGATGATCCGGCCCCTCGCGCGCACCCTCCTCGTGGTCGACATCGTCGTCGCGAGCGTCGTGGGTGCCGTGCTCCTGCCGTTCGTCCTGCTCTCTCCGCAACCGGCCGCCGCCGTCGTCGTCGTGGTCGCCCTCTCCGGGGCCCTCGCGATTCGGCGCCTCGCGCCGGCGCTCGCCCTCTCGATCGCGTGGTTCGCGGTGATCATCCAGCTCGGTTCCCAGCAGCCGGCCAACGCCTACGACGCGATGATCCTCGGAATCCTCTACGCCGTCGGTCGCTACGGCGAGGGGTGGGAACGCTGGTTCGGGCTCGTGTCGGCGGTCGTCGGGGGAGTGGTCGCCTCCGTGTACACCGTGTCGCAGGTGTACGGCGGCGGCTCGATGATCTCGCTCACGGACCCCGGGAACCTGTCGGTCGCCATCTTCAGCATCGTCACCGCGTCGGCGGCGGCCATCTTCGTGCTGACGATCGCGTGGGGGCTGGGGATGCTGATCCGGCAGTCCGCCGCCACCCGGGCCTCCCGAGCCGAGCAGTTCCGGCTCGAGCAGGAACGGAGGCTCGCCGAGCGCACCATCGTCGTCGAGCAGGAGCGCAACCGGATCGCGCGCGACATGCACGACGTGGTCGCGCACTCGCTCGCGGTCGTCATCGCGCAGGCCGACGGCGCCCGGTATGCCATGGCGACGGCCCCGCAGATGGGGGAGACGGCCCTCGAGACCATCTCCGAGACCGCCCGGACCGCCCTCGTCGACGTGCGTGTCCTGCTCGCCGAGCTGCGACACAGTCAGTCCGGCGGACCGCAGCCGATGATCGGCGACCTCGGGCGGCTCGTGGAGCAGATGCGAGCGGCGGGCCTCGACGTGCGCCTCCACCAGGACGGACGACCCGGACCGATGGTGGCGAGCCACCAGATCGCGGTGTACCGCATCGCCCAGGAGTCCCTGACGAACGCGCTGCGCCACGGCGATCGATCGAGCACTGTCGACGTGACCGTGACCTGGGTGGCCGACGGCCTCACGATCCGCGTCGAGAACAGTGTCCTGCCAGCACCCCCCGGCACGTCCCCCGGCCACGGCATCGCCGGCATGCGCGAGCGCGCCGAGCTCGCGGGTGGACGACTCACCGCGGAGTCGATCGGGATGAACCGCTTCCGCGTCGACGCCTTCATCCCCCTCGCCCTCACCATGAGAGAGACCACACCGTGACCGACGCCCCCGTCTCCGTCCTCCTCGTCGACGACCAGTCCCTCTTCCGGGCGGGCATCCGCATGCTCGTGGACTCGCAGCCCGACCTCGAGATCGTCGCCGAGGCCGAGGACGGCGCCGTCGGCGTGCGTCGCGCCGTCGAGCTGCGGCCCGACGTCGTGCTCATGGATGTGCGCATGCCCGTGATGGACGGGATCCAGGCGACGACCGAGATCCTCGAGCGGTTCGACCGATCCGGCCTGCCGGCACCGAAGATCATCGTCCTCACGACGTTCGACCTCGACGAGGCCGCCGCGACGGCCCTCAAGCGTGGAGCGAGCGGCTTCCTCCTCAAGGACACCCATCCGGAGTTCCTGCTCGCCGCGATCCGCACCGTGCAGGCCGGGAACGCCGTCATCGCACCGAGTGCGACGGTCGAGCTCTTCCGTCACGTCAGCGGGGGCACGACGACGCCGGTCCCCGAGGCCTTCTCCACGCTCACGTCGCGCGAGCACGACATCTTCCTGTTCGCCGCCGCCGGCCTCAGCAACGCGGAGATCGCGGCGCAGGAGTTCGTGAGCGAGGCGACGGTCAAGACGCACATCTCGCGCGTGCTCGCGAAGCTCGGTCTGCGGGACCGCGTCCAGCTCGTGATCTACGCGTACGAGCACGGTCTCGTGGACCCCGGGCGGCTTCATCCTGGCGGATGACGTCCGGTCACCCGCCGTGCCGACGCGGTGCGGAGGGTCCGCTTCCTAGCGTGGAAGCATGACGATCACCACTTCAGAAATGGGCCTCGCTGCCCGCGTCGCCGGCGTCTCCCGGCGGTTCGGCGTCGGGCACGGCGCCGTCGTCGCCCTCGACGACGTGTCCGTCGGCATCCGTCGAGGCCAGTTCACCGCGATCATGGGACCGAGCGGTTCCGGCAAGTCGACCCTCATGCACGTCATGGCGGGACTCGACTCGAGCGACGGGGGCACCGTCTGGCTGGGCGACACCGACATCACCCGACTCCCCGACCGGGAGCTCACGCTCCTGCGCCGCCGACGGATCGGCTTCGTCTTCCAGTCCTTCAACCTCGTGCCGACCCTCGACGCCCGCGCGAACATCCTCCTGCCGTTCGACCTCGACGGGCGCGAGCCGAACGTCGACGAGAAGCGGTGGATCGACTCCCTCGTCGACACCCTCGGCATCCGGGACCGCCTGACGCACCGCCCGCACGAGTTGAGCGGCGGCCAGCAGCAGCGGGTCGCGATCGCCCGAGCCCTCGCCACCCGACCCGATCTCGTCTTCGCCGACGAGCCGACGGGCAACCTCGACTCGCGCAGCGGCCGCGAGGTCCTCTCGCTCCTCACCGAGGCGTGCTCGCGGTTCGGCCAGTCGATCGCGATGGTGACGCACGATCCCGTCGCGGCGTCCTACGCCGACCGGATCCTGTTCCTCGCCGACGGCCGCATCGTCAACGAGCGCGAGCGGTCCACGCCCGAGCAGATCTCCGCCATCATGCTCGCGATGGAGGCGGCACGATGACGATGCGCTGGCGCGACTACCGCGCGACCTTCCTCGTGGCCGCGCTCTCGGGCGCGTTCGGCGCGCTCCTCCTGCAGGGCACGGTGCTCCTCACCGCGATCGTGGCGGGCGACGCGATCGGCGAAAAGGAGTCGGTCCAGCTCGCTCTCGGGCTCGTCGCCGCCGTCTTCTTCACGATCGCTGTCTTCGTCGGCGGCATCGTGACGGCGAACACTGTCGGGACCGTCGTCGCCGGCCGGACCCGCGACATCGCGCTCCTCAGGCTCGTGGGGGCCGACGCGCGGAGGCTCCGCACCGCCACGGCGCGCGACGGGATCCTGGTCGGTCTCGCCGGCTCGGCGACGGGTACGGTCGTCGGCATCGGGCTGATGGCGGGCTCGGTCGCGATCGGGCGCGCGACGGGGGAGCTCCCCGCGGTGAGCGCCGACGTCGTGTCACCGGCTCTCGTGGCGCCGGTCGTCGCCGTCACTCTCGTGACGTGGTTGTCCTCGTGGGTCGGTTCCCGCCGCATCCTCGCCGTGAGTCCCATCCAGGCGTCCGCCGCGGCGGTCGAGCCCGATGAGGAGGCGATCAGGTCGGCGGTGGGCCGACGCGTCGCCGCGATCGTCCTCGTAGCGCTCGGAACGCTGCTGCTGGCAGGAGGAGTCGTCCTCGGCCTCGTCACGATGCTCGGTGTCCTCGTCGGCATGGTCGGCGGCATCCTGTCCTTCTCCGGGATCGTGCTCGCGGCTCCGTACGTCATGCCGGCGATCCTGAGGCTCGTCGGCCGCGCGATGGGGTCCTCGCCGACCGCGCGACTCGCCGCCGAGAACGCCGTGCGCAACCCGGCGCGCAGTTCCCGGGCGACGATCGGTCTCGTGATCGGTGTGACGCTCGTGACGATGTTCGCCGTCGCGACGGCGAGCTACGACGACATGATCGTCCGCGCGAGCGAGGAGTACCCCGAGGACTTCGCGGGAGTCGACGAGACCCTCGCCGTGACGATCGGCGTCTTCTCGGTGCTGTTCGGCTTCAGCGCCGTGATCGCGGCCGTCGGCATGGTGAACACGCTCTCGTTGAGCGTGCTGCAACGCCGACGCGAGCTCGGCCTGCTCCGGGCCCTCGGCTTCACAGCCGGGCAGGTGCGCGGCATGGTCCTCGCCGAGGCGGCACAGATGTCGATCGCGTCGGTCCTGTTCGGTCTGGTCCTCGGAGTCGTCTACGGCTGGTGCGGTGCCCAGGCCCTGCTCGGGTCGATGCTCGGCGGCGGGCTCGTCGCTCCGAGCGTGCCCTGGTTCGTCGTGGGAGGGGCCGTCGTGATCGCGGCCGTCCTCGCCGCCGCGTCGTCGGTCGCACCCTCGCGACGTGCGACGAGGGTGAGCCCGGTCGCCGCGCTGGCGATCGACTGACACCGGCGACACCACGCGCGAGCGCCCACGCGTCGGCACGGCGCGACCTGGAAGGCCCCGGTCGCGCCGTGCTAGCCTGAACCCGTGCTGTTCGGCTCGCTTCTCCTTAGCTGCCGCGACGAGGCTTAGTCCGCAAAACCTCCTCGTCGCGGAGTTCGTCGTGAGCACGCAACGTCCCCGAGGAGAAGAGCAATGAAGAACACCCAGTCGGCGTCGGCGATGCCGATCCACAAGTACCGTCCGTTCCACGAGCAGATCCGCGTCGAGCTGTCGGATCGCACCTGGCCGGGCAAGCGCATCACCGAGGCGCCGCGCTGGTGCGCCGTCGACCTCCGCGACGGCAACCAGGCCCTGATCGACCCGATGAGCCCCGAGCGCAAGCGGGTGATGTTCGACCTCCTCGTCTCGATGGGTTACAAGGAGATCGAAGTCGGGTTCCCGAGCGCGTCGCAGACGGACTTCGACTTCGTGCGCAGCCTCATCGAGGAGGGCGCGATCCCCGACGACGTGACCATCCAGGTGCTGACGCAGGCGCGCGAGCACCTCATCGAGCGCACCTACGAGTCGATCGTCGGGGCGAAGCAGGCCATCGTGCACCTGTACAACTCGACGAGCGTCCTCCAGCGCGACGTCGTCTTCCGGACGGACGAGCAGGGCATCATCGACATCGCCATCGCCGGAGCCCGCCTCTGCCGACAGATGGAGTCCCGCGTGCCGGGCACCACCGTCTATTACGAGTACTCGCCGGAGAGCTACACGGGCACGGAGCTCGAGTTCGCGGTCGACATCTGCAACCAGGTCATCGAGGTCTTCGAGCCCACCCCCGAGCGCAAGGTCATCATCAACCTGCCCGCCACCGTCGAGATGGCGACCCCGAACGTCTACGCGGACTCGATCGAGTGGATGTCCCGTCACCTCGCGCACCGTGAGAACGTGATCCTCTCCCTGCACCCCCACAACGACAGGGGCACGGCCATCGCGGCGGCGGAACTGGGATACCTCGCGGGGGCCGACCGGATCGAGGGCTGCCTCTTCGGAAACGGCGAGCGGACGGGCAACGTCGACCTCGTCGCCCTCGGCGTCAACCTCTTCACGCAGGGCATCGACCCGCAGATCGACTTCAGCGACATCGACGCGGTCAAGCGCACCGTGGAGTACTGCAACCAGTTGCCGGTCCACGAGCGGAGTCCATGGGCCGGAGACCTCGTCTTCACCGCCTTCAGCGGCTCCCACCAGGACGCCATCAAGAAGGGCTTCGAGCGCATGGCCGCCGACGCGGCCGCTCGGGGGGTGTCGGTCGACGAGATCGAGTGGGCCGTTCCGTACCTGCCCGTGGACCCGAAAGACCTCGGCCGGAGCTACGAGGCTGTCATCCGGGTGAACTCGCAGTCCGGCAAGGGCGGCGTCGCCTACCTGCTCAAGACCGATTACGGCCTCGACCTGCCGCGGAAGCTGCAGATCGAGTTCTCGTCGGTCGTGCAGGCGAAGACGGACGCCGAGGGCGGAGAGCTGACGAGCGCGGCGATCTGGCGCATCTTCGAGGACGAATACCTGCCGTCCTCCGCCGAGGAGTCGCGCTGGGGGCGGTTCGAGCTCCGGCACGCCCGCTCCTCGAGCGACCTCTCGGGAGTGGTCGAGCTCAGCGTCCAGCTGCGCGATGGCGAGGAGATCGACGAGAGCACCTCGACGGGCAACGGCCCGATCGACGCGTTCCTCGACATCCTGCGGGGCCACGGCGTCGACGTGACGCTCTACGACTACGTGGAGCACGCTCTCAGCGAGGGCGGCGATGCGCGGGCGGCCTCCTACGTCGAGCTGCAGGTCGACGGAAAGCGGCTCTGGGGCGTCGGCATCGACAGCGACATCGCCGTCGCCTCGCTGAAGGCCATCGTCTCGGCGGTGAACCGCGGCATCCGCACGGGATCCGGCGACCGCGAGCTCGCCTCCGTCTGACCGCATCGCCGCGCGGGAGTCGAGCCCGACCCCCGCGCGGCGACCCGCCGTCACCGCGTGTTCACCCGGCGTTCCCCGCCCGGACACGCGAGCGCGACGGCGCGTTCGGTGTCACCTGTTTGAGTGGGGCGCAATCGTCTCCTCACCGAAAGCCGGGTCATGACCACTCCGCAGCGACGCATCGAACTCCTCCCCATGGCCGGTCATGTGAAGGGCAAGCGCAGCGCGGTGACGTGCGCGCTCAAGTGCTCGAACGCGTGCGCCTCCGGCGTCTGCAACACCTCGGACAACGGCTACTTCCGCGACATCGTGCACGCCCAGCTCTCCCGACGCACCGCCCTCGGCATGGGCCTCGCCGGAGTGGTCACCGTCGCCGTCGGCTCCTTCGGACTGACGCGCTCCGTTCCCGCCCAGGCCGCCGCCGGAGGTCCGTTCGCGGCCGCCGCTCCGTCCGCTCTGAGCTTCACGCCCATCGAGCCCGTTCCCTACACGGTGGACGCGTTCACCGTGCCGGAGGGCTTCTCGTGGCGGCCCATCATCCGCTGGGGCGACCCCCTGTTCTCCGACAGCGAGCCGTTCGACCTCGCGAACCAGACGCCGGAGGCTCAGGCCGGTCAGTTCGGCTACAACAACGACTACACCGATATCGTCGAGCTGCCCGGCAGCGATCGGCTGCGTGCGCTGCTCTTCGCCAACCACGAGTACACGAACGAGAACATCATGTTCTCCGAGGAGGACATCGCCTCGGACGCAGCGCGGGTCCGCGCGGTCGGTCGCGCCGCCCACGGCCTCACCGTCGTGGAGCTCGAGCGGACGGCCGTCGACCGTCCCTGGAGCTATGTGCAAGGCGGCGAGCACAATCGACGTTTCCTCATCGACACCCCGTACGCCGTGACGGGTCCGGCCGCGGGTTCCGAGCTCCTCACCACCGTCGCCGACCCGCAGGGCCGCACCGTCCTCGGCACGCTCGGCAACTGCGCCGGGGGCACGACGCCGTGGGGCACCATCCTCTCCGGCGAGGAGAACTTCAACGGCTACTTCCGGGCCACCGGCACGAGCGCTACCGACAAGCGGTACGGCCTCGCCGACGCCGCCACGACGCGCCAGTGGGAGCTCGACGACCCGCGCTTCGACGCGCGGACGCCCGGCTACGAGAACGAGGTCAACCGATTCGGCTGGATCGTCGAGGTCGACCCCTTCGAGCCCGACTCGACGCCGGTCAAGCACACGGCGCTCGGCCGGCTCAAGCACGAGGGCGCCAACGTCATCGTCGCCCCGAACGGCAAGGTCGTCGCCTACATGGGCGACGACGAGCGCTTCGACTACCTCTACAAGTTCGTGTCCCGGAAGTCCTACATCGAGGGCGACCGCCCGCACAACAAGACGCTGCTCGAGGAGGGGGACCTCTTCGTCGCGCGGTTCGCGGGCGACTCGCCGTCCTCGGAGATCACGGGGACGGGGGCCGTGCCCTCCGACGGCTCGTTCGACGGCACGGGGGAGTGGATCCCGCTCGTCGTCGCCGGCGCCTCGGCTATCTCCGGCATGACGGTCGAGGAGGTGCTCGTCTACACGCGGGTCGCCGCCGACCTCGCCGGCGCCACGAAGATGGACCGCTGCGAGGACGTGGAGCCCAACCCGGTGACGGGCCGGATCTACGTCGCCTGCACCAACAACTCCAACCGGGGGAACGCCGGCACCGAGGGCCCGACCGAGGTCAATCCGCGCACGCAGAACCGCGACGGCCACATCGTCGAGATCACAGAGACCGGCGGCGACCAGACGGCGACGACCTTCACGTGGAACCTGCTCATGCTCTGCGGCGACTACACCCAGGGCGACGTCGTGTACTTCTCGGGCTTCCCGCAGGATCAGGTCTCGCCGATCTCCTGCCCGGACAACCTCGCCTTCGACTCGGTCGGCAACCTCTGGATCTCGACCGACGGCAACGCGCTGGGCAGCAACGACGGCCTGTTCGCCACCCCGATCGAGGGCCGCGAACGCGGCCACCTGCGCCAGTTCCTGACCGTCCCGAAG
>CAKTZW010000063.1 GCA_934636065.1 uncultured Labedella sp. | reverse complement strand
GGAATCGACCGTCCACCGACCGAATGTCGACGTTGGGACGGAAGGACGTGAAGCCCGCGTCGACAAGCAGAAGACGAAGCCTCGATTCCATCGGCGACTCAGCACGACCATCGAGAAGCGGAAGCGCCGTACGAGCGCGTGGTCGCCCTGCTCGGCGCGGGTGCGCCTCGATCATCTCAAGCAGGCGCGGCCGGGCATCGCTCTCAGCGAGGCGCATCATCGCGTCGCCAGCGGCCACGAGCTCCGCGAGGGTCAGGACGCCACCGAGATCGAGCCACGTCCTCTCGACCGAGGTGACCGGAAGACCGTCCATCACGACGCGATCGAGTGGGTCGAGCTGCATCCGATGGCCCCGCACACCTGCTGCATCGACCGGACGACGTTCGGCAGGAGTCCCGACGTGCAGCTCGATCGGATCTATTCGCGCCGGGATCGGGAGGCGGTGGAGTGCTGCCGCTGTCGTGTGGGAGAAGAGCGCAGACGGAGGCATCCGCGGAAGGAACGAGGCGCAGCGCCCACTCGCGGACTCCGACCGCGACGAGGTGCGGATGCCTCGGTACGGGGTCTCGAGGTCGCCGGCCCGCAGCCGCCGTCGTGAAATGCCTGCGGCAAGCGCGTCACGAACTGCGAAGGGGGTCAGGGTGAAGGAGGCCGGGAGCTCGGAGGGTCTGGGCATAAGTCACAGTGGGGCAGCTCGATGCCACCGCACCAGACCGACGCGGCGGCGGGGGATGAGGACGAGCCGCGTCGCCTGGGGACACGATGTCGCGTCGGCTGCCACCTTCGCGAAGTGCGGACTGTGGCCGCCGGATGCGCTCTCGAGGCGGCCCTAGTCCGCACTTCGAGGGAAGAGGAGCGGCCGTAGTCCGCACTTCTCCGGAGGGATGGCTCGGGATGGCGACGAATTGCGCCACCTCACGGAAGGTAGGGCCGCGGAAATGTCAACGTGGGTTGACGGGGGGCGCGTGGGGACGTAGGGTTGATGTGTCAATGTGGGTTGACACGACCGGGAGGGACGATGGACTCGACCACCATTCACACGCTCGCGGCGAGCGCCGGATCGAACGATCCGCTCGAGTCGCTGCGCTCGATCGCGGCGCTCCGTCGGGAGCTCGATCGCGTGGAGGCGACGGCCGTGCGGCGAGCGCGCAACGCCAACGCGAGCTGGCAACTCATCGCGATGTGCCTGGGTGTGACCCGCCAGGCCGTGCACAAGAAGTACGGTCGATCGTGAGGCCCGTCGCCTCCGACAGCGCACCCGCTTCTCCGCTTCTCCGAGTGACCCCGACAGGACGACCAGCATGACCAGCTCCACCCCGGCCCGCACGGCCCCGCAGCCGCGCCCGAACCGCATGCGCCTCGGGCGGCGCACCCCGGACACCGACGAGGGCCCGCGCGCCCGCTTCGGCGAGCTCCTCCCCTACCTCTTCGAGCACAGCCGCATCCTCTGGTTCATCATCCTGCTGAGCCTCCTGGGCGCTGCGGCCTCGCTCGCCCAGCCGCTGCTCGTGAGCCAGGTCATCGCGATCGTCGAGAGCGGGCGCCCGCTCGGCGCGCTCGTGTGGACCCTCGTCGTTCTCGTCGTGGTCAGCGGACTCATCAGCGGCTATCAGCACTACCTGCTGCAGCGGACCGGGGAAGGCGTCGTCCTGTCGTCCCGCCGCCGCCTCGTCGCACGGATGCTCCGCCTGCCCGTCTCGGAGTTCGATGCCCGCCGCACCGGCGACCTCGTCTCGCGCGTCGGCAGCGACACGACCCTCCTGCGGGCGGTCCTGACCCAGGGACTCGTCGAGGCGGTCGGCGGAGCCGTCACCTTCGTGGGCGCCCTCATCGCGATGTTCGTGATCGATCCCGTCCTGCTCGGACTCACGGTCCTCGTGGTCGCGGCGTCCGTCGTGACCGTGACGCTCCTCTCCGCCCGCATCCGCGTCGCGAGCGCCCGCGCGCAGCAGAAGGTCGGGGACCTCGCCGCCTCCGTCGAACGCGCGATCAGCGCGGTCCGGACGATCCGGGCCGCCGGGGCGACGGATCGCGAGATCCGCACGATCGACGAGAACGCGACGGGCGCGTGGCGGATGGGGGTCCAGGTCGCGAAGATCTCGGCGCTCGTCGTCCCGGTCGCGGGGATCGCGATGCAGGCGTCGTTCCTCGTCGTCCTCGGCGTCGGGGGCTTCCGCGTCGCCTCCGGCGCGATCACGGTCGCGAACCTCGTCGCGTTCATCCTCTTCCTGTTCATGATGATCATGCCGCTCGGGCAGGCCTTCGGCGCGATCACCGCGACGAACCAGGCGCTCGGCGCGCTCGGCCGCATCCAGGAGATCATCGGGCTCCCCTCGGAGGACGCCCGTGACGAGGACATCGCCCGCTCGGCGGCACCCGCCCGAACTCCGTCGTCGGAGCAGCCGGCGATCGAGTTCGACGACGTCGTATTCGCGTACGCGGCGCCCGCCCCCGCACCCGAGCCGGCCGAGGCGACCACGGAGGCCGAGGAGCGGCGGACAGCCGCCTCGACCGCCGCGGGCGAGGACACCGAGACGACGGAAGCCGCCGACACGACCGACCGGCGCCGTCCGGGCGACCCCGTGCTGCGGGGCGTGAGCTTCGCCGCGGCTCCCGGCCGCCGCACGGCGATCGTCGGCCCGAGCGGCGCGGGCAAGTCGACGATCCTCGGCCTCATCGAACGGTTCTACGATCCCGCCTCCGGCGTGGTGCGACTCGGCGGCGTCGACGTGCGGTCCCTTCCGCGCGAGGAGCTGCGCGCGCGGATCGGCTACGTCGAGCAGGACGCGCCCGTACTCGCCGGCACGATCCGCGAGAACCTGCTGCTCGGCACGCCGGACGCGAGCGACGACCGCTGCATCGAGGTCCTGCACGCGGTCAATCTCGGCGACGTGCTCGACCGGGACCCGGCGGGGCTCGACGCCCCCGTCGGCGAGGACGGCATCATGCTCTCGGGGGGCGAGCGTCAGCGTCTCGCGATCGCACGTGCCCTGATCGCCGCTCCCCCGATCCTGCTCCTCGACGAGTCGACGTCGAGCCTCGACGGCGTCAACGAGCAGAAGATGCGGCTCGCGATCGACGCGGTGGCGGAGGGGCGCACCCTCATCGTCATCGCGCACCGACTCTCGACCGTCGTGGACAGCGACCACATCGTGGTGCTCGATGGCGGCCGCGTCGTCGGGGCCGGTCGGCACTCCGAGCTCGTGGAGTCGACACCGCTCTACCGCGAGCTCGCCAAGCACCAGCTCCTCGTCTGACCTCGGTGCCTGAAAACGTCGCGAGTGCACGAATATTCGTGCACTCGCGACGTTTTCAGGTGTGGGGGGTGGAGGGCCGGGTGATGCCGCAGGACGGTCCCGCCAAGGTCGTCCTGCGGCATCACCGAGCCCGCCACCCGAGGCGACGGCCGGCCGCGCGCTAGTCGGCCGCCGCGAGCCGGTAGCGCAGCGCCGCGAGCTCCGTCGACAGGGCGGCCGGCAGCCGCGAGCCGAACCGTCCGAAGAACTCCTCGGTGAGGTCGGCCTCCGTCCGCCACGACTCGCGGTCCACAGCGAACAGCTGATCGAGAGCATCCGGGGCGAGCTCGAGCCCGTCGACGTCGAGGTCGTCGATCACCGGGAGGCGCCCGATGGGCGACTCCTCGGCCCCGAGCTCGCCGGCGAGGCGCCCCGCGATCCACTCGAGCACGCGCGCGTTCTCGGCGAAGCCCGGCCAGAGGAACTCGCCGTCGGCGCCCTTCCGGAACCAGTTGACCTGGAACATACGGGGCGCGCGATCGAACCGCAGGGACTCCCCGATCGAGAGCCAGTGCGCCCAGTGGTCCGCCATGTTGTACCCGCAGAACGGCAGCATCGCGAAGGGGTCGCGCCGGAGCTCGCCGACGGTCCCCTCGGCCGCCGCCGTCTTCTCCGAGGAGATCGTCGCGCCGATGTAGACGCCGTGGCGCCAATCGGTCGCCTCGACGACGAGCGGGACGTTCGTCGCGCGCCGCCCCCCGAACAGGATCGCGTCGATCGGCACGCCGTCCGGCGCCTCCCAGTCATCCGAGATCTGGGGGCACTGGGCCGCGGCGACGGTGAACCGCGAGTTGGGATGCGCGGCGGGCCGGCCGCTCCCGGGAGTCCAGTCCTCGCCGCGCCAGTCCACGAGGTGCTCCGGCGGCGTGTCGGTCAGGCCTTCCCACCAGACGTCGCCGTCGTCGCGGAGGGCGACGTTCGTGAAGATGGTGTTGCCCCACAGCGTCTCGACGGCGGTCGCGTTCGTGGACTCGCCCGTCCCGGGCGCGACGCCGAAGAAGCCCGCCTCGGGATTGATCGCCCACAGCCGCCCGTCGTCCCCCGGCCGCAGCCACGCGATGTCGTCGCCGAGCGTCTCGACCCGCCACCCCGGGAGGGAGGGACGGAGCATCGCGAGATTCGTCTTGCCGCACGCCGAGGGGAAGGCCGCGGCGATGTGGTACGAACGGCCCGTCGGGTCCGTGAGCTTGATGAGGAGCATGTGCTCGGCGAGCCAGCCCTCCTCCCGTCCCATAGCGGACGCGATCCGGAGCGCGAAGCACTTCTTGGCCAGGAGCGCGTTCCCGCCGTACCCCGAGCCGTACGACCACACCTCACGCGTCTCCGGGAACTGCACGATGTACTTCGTCGGGTTGCAGGGCCACGCGACGTCCTCCTGCCCCGGCTCGAGCGGGGCGCCGACCGAGTGCACGGTCGCGACCCACGGCTCGCCCGCGTCGATGAGGTCGAGGACCCGGGAGCCCATCCTCGTCATGACGCCCATGGAGAGCACCGCGTACGCCGAGTCGGTGAGCTGAACACCGAGCTGCGACAGCCGACCTCCGAGGGGACCCATGGAGAAGGGGACGACATAGAGCGTGCGACCGCGCATGCTCCCCGCGAAGACGCCGTCGAGCTCCGCCCGGATCTCGTCGGGCGCGACCCAGTTGTTCGTCGGCCCGGCGTCCTCCTCGAGCGTCGTGCTGATGAAGGTGCGCGATTCGACCCGAGCGACATCGTCCGGGTCGCTGCGCGCAAGGAAGCTGTTGGGCCGCCACTCGGGGTTGAGCCTGATGAGCTTGCCCTCGGCGACGAGCTGCTTGGTGAGCCGGTCGGACTCCGCTCGAGAGCCGTCGCACCAGACGATGCTGTCCGGGAGGGTGAGGGCGGCGATCTCTCCGACCCAGGCCCGGAGCTCCGCGAGACCCGTGCGCTCCTCTTCGTCCAGCACGGGGGTGTCCTCGTGTGCGTCGGTGATGCGCGCGATGCTCATGGGGACTCCTTCGTCGGCGGTGTAAGAATCGGTGATGCTGCCAGTCTGAGGTTCGACGTGATCGAATTCCGAAGAGAACTCTCGAAAGAATCGGTGTTCTTTCGCTAGCGTTAAGCGCATGGCTCCTGGCGACACCGAGTTGGACACCCTCGGACACCGCATCCGACACTTCCGCACCGCTGCGGGTCTCACTCTCGACGCGCTCGGCGAGCGCGTCGGCATCGCCGCGAGCCAGCTCTCCCTCATCGAGAACGGCCGACGCGAGCCGAAGCTCTCGACCCTGCAGTCCATCGCGCGCGAACTCGGGCTCGAGCTCTCCGAGCTTCTGTCGGGAGAGGCGCCGACGCGCCGGGCGTCACTGGAGATCGAACTCGAACGGGCGCAGCGCGGTGCGCTCTACGCCGCGCTCGGCCTTCCCCCGGTGCGCGTCACGAAGGGCACGAGCGAGGAGACGCTGGAGGCGATCGTCGGCCTCCATCGTGAGCTGCAGCGCCGCGCGAGCGAGGCCGTCGCGACGCCGGAGGAGGCCCGGCGCGCCAACACGGAGCTCCGGGAGCGGATGAGGGAGCGCGACAACCACCTGCCCGAGATCGAGCGAATCGCCGAGGAGCGCGTGCGGGCGGCCGGACACACCTCCGGGGCTCTGACACACCGAACCGTCGGCGTCATGGCGGAGCAGCTCGGGTTCAGCCTCATCTACGTGGCCGATCTCCCCCACTCCACGCGCTCGGTCATCGACCTGGAGAACAGGCGCATCTACCTCCCGCCCGCCTCCATCCCCGGTGGACACGGGCTGCGCTCGATGGCGCTGCAGGCGATGGCGCACCGCGTGCTCGGACACGAGAGGCCGGAGAGCTACGCCGAATTCCTCCACCAGCGGCTGGAGATCAACTACTACGCCGCGTGCTGCCTCATGCCCGAGACCGCAGCCGTCTCCTTCCTGACGCAGGCGAAGCGGGACCGCAACCTCGCGATCGAGGACTTCCGCGACGCGTTCGGGGTGACGCACGAGGCGGCCGCGCACCGCTTCACCAATCTCGCGACGTCGAAGCTGGACATGCGCATGCATTTCCTCAGGGTCACGGGCGACGGCTCGCTGCTCCGAGGCTACGAGAACGACGGCCTGCCGCTGCCGACGGACGTCACCGGCGCCATCGAGGGCCAGTTCGTCTGCCGGAAGTGGAGCGCTCGCAACGCCTTCGACCGCACCAACCGCACGACGGAGCTGTACCAGTACACGGACACCCCGGCGGGGACGTTCTGGTGCGCCACCCAGACCGGATCGACGGAGGACGGCGAGTTCTCGATCAGCATCGGCGTCCCCTTCGACGATGCGAAGTGGTTCCGGGGACGCGAGACCACCGAGCGGGCCGAGTCCCGCTGCCCCGACGAGTCGTGCTGCCGGCGCCCGTCGGCCGACCTCGCCGAGCGCTGGGCCGGGAAGGCCTGGCCGAGCGCCCGTGTCCACACGCACACCTTCGCCCCGCTCCCCCGCGGCTCGTTCCCCGGCGTCGACGACACCGAGGTGTACGAGTTCCTCTCGCGTCACGAGTCCTGATCGGGGACGGACGCGCGACGGCGCACGAGTCCGGGCACGACCACGGGCCCGGCGGATAACCGCCGGGCCCGTGGTCCCCCCTCATGCTGCGCCGGTCAGCTCAGAGCCTCCCGGCGACGCGCGGACCAGACGCCCGCCGCGCCCGCGAGGAGGAGGAGAGCGGCCAGCACCACCAGGCCGCCACCCCCTGCACCCGTCACGGCGAGGGCCGGCTGGTAGGCGAAGCCGTCGGCGAGGACGGCGGTGCCGCACTCGGCCGACCCGATCACCGTCACGTCGACGGTTCCGCTGCCCGCGGGGCTGACCGCGCGGATCTCGGAGTCGCTCACGACGGTGAAGCTCGCCGCGGGGGCGTCTCCGAAGAAGACGGCCTGCGCGCCGGTGAAGCACGACCCGGTGATCGTCACCGACGTCCCGCCGCCGGCCGGGCCGGACGGGGGCGTGACGACGTCGACGTCGGTTCCACCCGGGATCGGAGCGGCCGCCCCGACGTAGGTGAAGTCGACCGGTTCCGACCCACCGTCGGGGTCGATGACCACGAGGTCGACCGTTCCGACGGGGTGCGGGGGCGAGTACACCGTGATGACGTCGTCGCTCACGATGGTCAGGCCGGTGCCCTCGATCCCGTCGAACGTGACGGCCGTCGTGTCGCCGAGCCCCTCGCCCGTGATGGTGACGAGCGTGCCGCCCTCCACCGGGCCGCGGTCGGGGGCGATCGACGAGACGATGGGCGCATCCGTGTACTCGAAGGCCCCGAACAACGTCGCCTCCCCGCACTCCTCGCTCCGGACGACGGTGACGTCGACGGTCCCGGCCTCGCCCGCGGGGACGACGGCCGTGATCTCGGTGTCGCTCACGACGACGAAGCTCGTCGCGTCGACATCGCCGAAGCGGACGGCCGTGGCCCCGGTGAAGCACGAACCCGTGATCGTGACGGTGGTGCCGCCCTCGACCGCACCGATGCCGGGCTCGACGTCGTCGACCGAGGTGACGTCGTAGAACTCGAAGGCCAACGGCTCCGAGGGGCCGGCCGGGTTGCTGACGACGACTTCGACGACCTCGGGGGCGTGCGCCGGAGCGACCGCGATCACGAGGGTGTCGTCGACGACCTCGAACGAGGTGGCCGGGACTCCGCCGAAGTCGACGGCCGTCGTGTCGGCGAGACCCGAGCCGGAGATGCGCACCTCGGTCCCGCCCGTCTCGGGTCCGCGCTCGGGATCGAGCCCGGTGAGCGTGGCGACGCCGAAGTACTCGAAGTCGCCGGCGACTGTCGAGCCGCCCGGGCTCGTGACCGTGACGACGGCCGTGCCCGCCGCGTCGGCGGGGGGAGACGTCACGACGAGCTCGGTGTCGCTCACGATCCGGAGGTCCGTCCCGGGAACGCCGTCGAAGGTCACCTCGGTGACGTCCGTGAACTCGGCACCCGTGATGGTGACCTCGGTGCCGCCCGTGACCGGGCCGCGGTTCGGGTCGAGGTCGGCGATGACGGGCGCCTCGACGTAGTCGAACGCGTCCGGCAGGGTCGCGGGTCCCCCGTCCCCGCCGTCTCCGCACTCCCCGACGCCGACGACGGTGACGTCGACGGTCCCGGCCTCGCCCGCGGGGACGACCGCCGTGAGGACCGTGTCGCTCTCCCCGTCGAAAGAGGTGGCG
>CAKTZW010000062.1 GCA_934636065.1 uncultured Labedella sp. | reverse complement strand
ACAACACTGAACGAATCCACTCAGGCCACGGCCTCACACCCGCAGCCCGAGTGTCACCAACCTCATGACTAAGTACATCTAGTCGCCGAAAGCCTCGCGGATCCTCCAGCCGGCCTCCGTCCTGATCATCAGGACGGAGGCCGGTTCCGTTCCGTCCGCCGGCGTGAGCACGACCACACGCGCGTCTCCGTAGGTCTCCCGCTCGGCGACGTCGAGACCGTCGACCGGGATTCTGAGCGCCGGCGGGAGGCCGGGGAGACCGCCGCCCGGCGCCGCGGCTTCGGAGAGCAGCGGGCTGCCGGGCTCGAACACGCTGCCCCAGCATTGCTGCGACGGCGTCGATGCACACCCGGCCAGGCGATCGAGCGCCGCTCTCGCTCCGGCCACGGGGTCGTCGGGGTCCGTCGTCTCGACCGGGTCCTGCTCGTCCCCTGTCGATGACATGGTGGAGGCCGCTCCCCCGTCCTCGAGCGGTTCGACGGACCCCGCCGCTTCCGGAGCGGGGACGCGAGCGGAGCCGGGATCGGGCGGTGTCGATCCGATCGACCGCTCCGCGGGTCCCCGCTCCGACGACTCCCGCTCGCCGGATGGGAGGACGACCAGCATGACCACGGTCGCAGTGACGATCGCGCCCGCCACGAGAAGCGGACCGCGGCGCCGACGAGGCATGCGTTGCCCGAGTCGGGCGGCCCAGGGACCGAGGGAACGGACTGCGGAGATCCCCGCGGCTATACGCCGAGTGAGCGGCGTGGCTCGCCGCGTACTCCCGTGCGACCGGGGCCGCTGACGAGCCGGCGCGGTGGGCTCTCGCGCGTCGGCGTCGGCCGTCGCCCGGCCGGTGAACGTGAGCGGTTGCGGCTCGGCGATCTCGAACAGCCTCACCTCGATCGCCGCGCGGAAGGCCTGCGAGAACGGGGTCGGGCCGCCGAGCCGGATCGCCGCGGCTGCCGCGTCGACGCGAGCGCGGGCGACTGGATCCGCGACGGCCTCCGCCAGCTCCGCCACCACCTCGCCGAGCGCACGGATGTCCTCGCCGGCCGCCGCGTCCCGGTCTCGAGTCCTTCCACCGGCCGGGAGAGGCTCAGCATCCTCGCACCCGAGCAGGAGCGGCCGGCCGCCCACGCCCACGGCGATCCCGCCGACGGAGACCCGGCCATGCGCGTACCCGCGATCGTGCAGGGACGTGACCGCGGCGAGGATGGGAGCGACGAGAGTGACGACCTCACCGGCGGTGACGTCGACCCCGCTCGCGAGGATCCCGGCGACGGAGTCTCCGCAGAACTCGAGGACGACGGCGGGGCGGCCGTCCTCCATGACGACGTCGAGCACGCGCGGGACGCCGGGCGCGGCGAGAGCCTCGAGCATCGCGATGAGGGCCGTCGACCGCTCCTCGGCCACGGGCTCGTCGAACGTGACGATGGACACCGGCGTCCGCCGCTCGTCGTCGTCGCGGATCCCCTGTCGGACGTGCCCTCCGTGGCGGTCCTGTCCGCGACGGAGCACGCGGTACCCTCCGACGGAATGCTCGTCGTCACGGGCCCGATCCGGCGCGGAGACGGGTGAGGCAGGCGGTGTGGGTCGGTCGGTCGTGGTGCGGGTGAGCGTCATTCTGCGAGCGTCGCTCGCGCCCCTCGATCGCCGTTCCCGCCCGGCCCGATCTGTGCGTGGCGCTCGGCTCCACACCGGGGTCGTGTCCGAGATCGGACCGACCGGCCGGTGGCCGCCGGAAGGGTATTCTTGACGGCATGGCACGCAAGGAACGCGCAGCGAAGGCGCCGAAGGAACCGGGTCGCATCCGGCAGATGGTCCAGGTCTTCCACATGACGCGACGGTACGACCCGTCGGTCGTGTGGTGGATGATCCTCGGTTTCGTCGGCACGCTGGCGGTGTTCGTGGTCGCGGCGGTGTTCTTCTCCGGGGGCAACATCGTCGGCGTGGTGCTCTGGAGCGTCGCGGGTCTGCTCGCGGGTGTGCTCGTCACCATGATCATCCTCGGCCGACGGGCTGAACGCGCCGCCTACGGCCAGATCGCCGGCCAGCCCGGCGCCGTCGGCGCCGTCTTCAAGGGATCGCTCCCGCGCGGCTGGGCGGGCAGCGAGATGCCGGTCGCGGTGAACGGCAAGACCCAGGACGCGGTCTACCGTGCGATCGGGCGCGGTGGCGTCGCCCTCGTCGGCGAGGGTCCGCAGTCGCGGACGCGTCGGATGGTCGAGGACGAGAAGCGCAAGGTCACGCGCATCCTGCCGAACGTGCCCGTCACCACGCTGTTCGTGGGGCCGGACGACTCCGCGGTCCCGCTGCACCGGATCCCGCGTGAGCTGCGCCGGGTGAAGTCCCAGCTGACCAAGCCGGAGGTGCTGGCCGTGTCCAACCGCTTGAGCTCACTCGGCACGTCGCTCCCCATTCCGAAGGGCGTCGACCCGTACAAGGTGCGCCCGCAGCGCGCGCGCTGACACCTCGCCTCGTCACACTCGGCCCTCCGCCGCTCCTCCCTCTGAGCCGCGGAGGGCCGAGTCAGTAGCGGACGAGCGCGGTCCCGGCGAGCTTGTCGTGCATCCCGCGCTGGTCGGCGTCCCAGATGACGGCGGGGATGACGAGCAGCAGCAGCGCCGTACGGACCACGGGACGCCACACGCCCACCCAGCCCCCGCCGAGCGCGATGACCCGCATCCCGAGCAGGCGATGTCCGATGCTGCCGCCGATCGTCGGGATGAAGACGACCTGAAGAACGGCGAAGACGAGCGTGAGCGCGAGGCCGTCGATGATGCCGTCCGGCGAGCGGAAGAACGCGAAGGCGACGACGTAGGCCGGCACCTGGTCGATGAAGAGGGCGGCGATGCGTCGACCGGGCCGGGCGATGCTGAGGGAGCCGGTCTCCGGGAGGCCGAGCCGCTTGCCGGGCCACTCGTCGGAGGCGCCGTTCGACGCGGGATTCCGGGGTTCTGACGGCACGGATCGATCCTATCCGTCCGCCGCGTAACATGCCGGAAACATGGGTGTCACGGTCGGGAAACCCCTACTGCATACGCTTGGGCGAGGTTGCGCCAGCAGCCAGACTCGACGCAATCAACCCTGGAGAGACCGTCACATGTTCAGTGATTCTTCCGAAGTGCTCACCTTCATCAAGGAGACGGACGTCAAGTTCCTCGACATCCGCTTCACGGATCTCCCGGGTGTCCAGCAGCACTTCAACATCCCGGCTTCGACCGTCGACGAGGAGTTCTTCACCGTCGGCCAGCTGTTCGACGGCTCGTCCATCCGCGGGTTCGCGAACATCCACGAGTCGGACATGCAGCTGATCCCGGATGTGACGACGGCGTACATCGACCCCTTCCGCGTCGAGCGCACCCTCATCATGGTCTTCGACATCTACAACCCGCGTAACGGCGAGATCTACGCGAAGGACCCGCGCCAGGTCGCGAAGAAGGCCGAAAAGTACCTCGCCTCCACCGGCATCGCCGACACCGCGTTCTTCGCCCCCGAGGCCGAGTTCTACATCTTCGACGACGTGCGCTACTCGATCACGCAGAACCAGTCGTTCTACTCGGTCGACTCCGAAGAGGGCGCCTGGAACACCGGTCGCGTCGAGGAGGGCGGAAACCTCGGCAACAAGACCCCCTACAAGGGCGGCTACTTCCCCGTGAGCCCGGTCGACAAGCAGGCCGACCTCCGTGACGACATCAGTCTCAAGCTCATCGACGCCGGCCTCGTGCTCGAGCGTGCGCACCACGAGGTGGGCACGGGCGGTCAGGCGGAGATCAACTACCGCTTCGACACGATGGTCCACGCGGCCGACGACATCCTCAAGTTCAAGTACATCGTGAAGAACACGGCCGAGCAGTGGGGCAAGACGGCGACGTTCATGCCGAAGCCGCTCTTCGGCGACAACGGCTCGGGCATGCACACGCACCAGTCGCTGTGGAACGACGGCTCGCCCCTCTTCTACGACGAGAACGGCTACGGCGGCCTGTCGGACATCGCGCGCTGGTACATCGGCGGCCTCCTCAAGCACGCCCCCGCCGTGCTCGCCTTCACGAACCCGACGGTGAACTCGTACCACCGCCTCGTCCCGGGCTTCGAGGCCCCCGTCAACCTCGTCTACTCGGCGGGCAACCGCTCCGCGTCGATCCGCATCCCGATCACGGGCACGAACCCGAAGGCCAAGCGCATCGAGTTCCGTGCCCCTGACGCGTCCGGCAACCCGTACCTCGCGTTCGCCGCGCAGCTCATGGCCGGCCTCGACGGCATCAAGAACCGCATCGAGCCGCACGAGCCGGTCGACAAGGACCTCTACGAGCTCCCGCCGGAGGAGGCCAAGACGATCCCGCAGGTGCCCGCGTCCCTGGGGGCCGCACTCGACGCTCTCGAGGCCGACCACGAGTTCCTGCTCGCCGGCGGCGTCTTCACCCCCGAGCTCATCGAGACGTGGATCGACTACAAGCGCGAGAAGGAGATCAAGCCCCTCGCGCAGCGTCCGCATCCGTTCGAGTTCGAGCTGTACTACGGGGTCTGATCCAAGAAGCGCAACCCGGTCGCGCGCCGTGCGACGCGGCTCGTGATCCCGCTTCAGGAAGAGCCCCGGTTCCCAGCGAACCGGGGCTCTTCCGTGCGACCGCGAGGATCGGGGAGGCATCCGATGGCGGGTGCGCAATCGAAGCGGTTTTCGCCGCACGCGGGGTTGGCGATCAGTCGTTCCTCGCGGCTCGCATCCTCTCTCGCGCTGCGAACACGGCAGCTGCGCACACCGTCGCGACGACGACCCAGCCGAAACGGGACGGCGACCGGCGTACCTCAACGGCGCGATCGCCGATGCGCTCGGACGCTCTCGCGGTGGACTCCGTTTCCGCAAAGACCGCACCCGGATCGACCCGGACGCCATCACGTAGCGGCGTCCCCGGCATCCGGATCCGAACGCCCTCGAGCTCGCGTGCGACACCGAGAACCGAGATACCGTCGCGGTGTGGCGACGGCACGATGAACGAATCCGGCCCGAAGACGAAGGACCCGAGCGGCCTCGTGACCATCGCGTAGTGACGCATGCGTTCTGGGGACACGATTCGTTCCGGACCCGTCGCCCCGGTCTCGGTCGCTCTCGCCGCATCGTGTGCGAGCATCAACCGGACGCCGAAGACCGTGCCAAGGGCAGCGGTGACTACGCTGCCCGGCACGAACAACAGCGCCGGCATCCCCACGAGCAGGGCCACAGCCGACGGCTCCGTCTCGGTGCTGGGCCACAATTGCTCGGCCAGCAGCGACGCGCAGAGAGGAACCACGAGGAGTCCCATCGTCACCCAGACCTGCCACTCCCGGAACCCGAAGCGCCGGATGACAATGCCTTCGACCTGCAGATCCCGCCACGACGAGAACATCTCCCGGACGAACAGGACGACTGCTGCGAGCATCAGGCCGAAGCTGCCGATCACGCTTCCCATGACCAGCTGCGGCAGAGGGAATGGCGGAATACCGGTGCCACCGACGAGCGTGAACGCGATCGCGATGGTGGCCGGGAGTATGAAGAGTGCCGAAGCCGCCGCCAGAACCCGGCCGCTCAACGTCTTCGTCGCGCCGGAACGACGCCTTCTCCGAACGGCGAAAACAACAGATCCAGCCGAGGCGGCGACGAGAACGATGAGCACGAGGACCGTACTCGCAGTGCGCGCTGGCAGGCCGTTCTCCTCCATCCACAACTCGGGATCGAAGCGCGTGAGATCGAACGTCAGTTCCACGCTGATGAACAGGAGAGCGATCACCGCCGCCGCGACGAGCGCGCGACCGGCCCAGGTCGCCGGCGTCGGGTAGATCATGAGCACCGCACGCGCCAGTCTCCACGTCAGGACCGCCGCCACTGCCACCACCGTCACGAACGTGACGACGCCGCCGGCGATCGCCGTCCAGTCGACGGGCAACGGTGATGCGGGATCCGATAGAAGCGCACGCGCCACCCACCACACGAGGCCGATGAAAGCGCCGAGGAAGAGCGCTCCCGCCGAGATCAGCCCGAGCTGGATGATGGTATGTCTGGCCCATGCCGCCGCGAACGTGCGGAGGCCCAGCCTCAGGACGAACCGTTCGCTCCGGTCCCGAGTCCGCCGCCAGGTCGTGATGAGGGCTCGGTCGAACGGCGCATCGTTCATTGCGGCGATCTGCCGTCCGACGGCGCGCTTCAACAGGGAGTCGGTGAGGCCCAGGATCTTTCGCTCCGCCACAGCGCTCCGCCGCATTCCACTGAGGAGGGCGACAGCGCGGATCACGCCCTCGTCCGTTCTGACGACCGTCCGAGAGGGTGGCCCGCGAAGCTGTGACCGCAGCGTCCGCTCCCAGCGTTCGAGCTGTGCATCCGCCGCCTCACGCCGCGCGTCGAAGATCTCGTCACCCAGATTCGCGAACGTGGCGTCCCAGTGGGTGTCTCGGAGCCAGTTCGCTCCGATGAGAAAAGAGGCGATCGGGAAGACCACGATCAGGAGGAGGGCGACGAGACCGACCCAGACGAGTAGTTGATCGATGTCTGCCTCCGAGTCATCTGTGTGTCCACGCTATCCTCCCGGCTACACGAGCCGGAAGCGTCCGCCTCGCGCAACACCCTCGCGTCAGTCGACGTCGCGGGTGCCGTAGAAGAGGCGCTCGAAGACCGCGCGGGAGCGACGCGTGACGGCGAGGTAGTCCTCCTCGAGGGCGCTCGCCGAGCCGGGCGGGTACTCAAGAATGCGCGCGATGCCGTCGAGGCTGTGGCGCTCCGACGGCAGCACGTCCGTCGTGCGGTCGAGCCAGAGGGTCATCGCCGATCGGACGCGGGAGGAGAACACCCAGGCGGCGTCGAGCAGGTCGGCGTCCTCCTCGTCGATCAGTCCCTCGCGACGCGCCACCGCGAGCGCCGTGCGCGTCGAGGGCGTCCGGAGGCCCGGGACGTCAGCGGCGTGCTGGAGTTGCAGCAGCTGGACGAGCCACTCGACGTCGCTGAGCGATCCGCGACCGAGCTTCACGTGTCGCGCCGGATCCGCGCCCTGCGGCAGGCGCTCGCTCTCGACACGAGCCTTGATCCGCTTCACCTCGCGGACGTCGGTGTCGCTCACGTCGCCCCGGTAGCGGACCGAGTCGGCGAGCTCGCGGAAGTCGGCGAGCAGAGCGGCATCGCCGACCGTCGGCTCGGCGCGGAGGAGGGCCTGCGCCTCCCACGTGAGGGACCACCGCTCGTAGTAGGCGCGGTAGGAGTCGAGCGAGCGGACGACGGGACCGTTCTTGCCCTCTGGCCGCAAGCCGATGTCCAGGTCGAGCGGCAGCCTGCTGTCGTCCGTGAGCCGGGACAACTCGTGGACGAGCCGGGTCGCCGCACGGGGCACCTGATCGGCGCGATCGCCGCCCACCCGGTAGACGTAGATGACGTCGGTGTCGGAGCCGAAGCCGAGCTCGCGGCCGCCGTACCGTCCCATCGCGACGATCGCGAACTCGAACGGCGGATCGTCCGGTGCGGCGTCCCGCAGCGCCCGGAGGACTCCGCTGAGGGTCGCCGTCGTCACGTCGGTGAGCGCGTCGGAGATGTCCGTGAGGGTGTTCACGCCGAGCACCGACGACATCGCGAGGCGCAGGATCTCCCGCCGTCGGACGCGTCGGATCGCCGCTGCGGCCCGCTCGATGTCCTCGTGACGCGACAGGATCGCCCGGATCTCGTCATCGAGCACCGCACGCGGCCTCGCGCGGAGCTCGTCGTCACCCGCGAGCCAGGCTGCCGCCTCGGGGAACCGGTCCATGAGCTCGCCGATGTAGCGGGATCCGGACAGGACCCGGGTGAGCCGCTCGGCCGCGCCCGAGGAGTCGCGCAGCATCCGCAGGAACCAGTGCGACTCCCCCAGCGACTCGCTCACGCGGCGGAACGTGAGCAGACCATAGTCGGGGTCCGCACCCTCCGCGAGCCACCGCAGCAGCACCGGCAACAGCAGCCGCTGGATCGTGGCGGTGCGGGAGAACCCGGAGGTGAGGGCCGCGATGTGGGAGAACGCGCCGGCCGGATCGCGAAATCCGATCGCTGCGAGACGAGCGGCCGCCTGCTCCTGCGTCAGCGCGAACTCGTCGTCCGGGAGGGCCGCGACAGCCGTGAGGAGGGGCCGGTAGAAGAGGCGCTCGTGCAGGGATCGGACGCTGTGCTTGGTCCGCTCCCACACGGCGACGAGCTCGTCCGCCGTCGCGGCGAGCCGGGAGCCGCGAGCGAGAGCGCGCAAGGCGTCCTCGTCGCGCGGCATGAGGTGCGTGCGGCGCAGGCGCGCCAGCTGGAGACGGTGCTCGAGGACGCGGAGCACGCGGTAGTCCGCGGCGAAGTCTGAAGCCTCGGCGCGTCCGATGTAGCCGCGTTCAGCGAGGGCGGACAGGGCGGCGAGGGTGCCGCGCTGGTGCACCCCCTCGTCGCTCGAGCCGTGGACCAGCTGGAGAAGCTGGACGGTGAACTCGATGTCGCGGAGGCCACCGGGGCCGAGCTTGAGCTGGTGGTGCACGTCGTCCGCAGGGA
>CAKTZW010000061.1 GCA_934636065.1 uncultured Labedella sp. | reverse complement strand
AGGCCACACCGCGTGCCAGCTGCTCGGCACACGACGCGGTCACGACGGGGCCACGGTCGACGCCGAGGAGGGAGAACTTCACCTCGGAGTCGTAGGCCACGACGCCGCCCGCGAACCACTCCGAGGCGCCGGACCCCGCCCCCAACCGGGAGGCGATCGCGCCGCTCGTCAGCGACTCGGCGACGGCGACGCGGATGCCCGCGTCCGTCGACCGTTCGGCGATCCTCTCGACGAGATCGGCCGGGGATCCGCCCGACGACAGCTCGTCGGAGCGCTCGGTGCCGTTGCGTGCCGTGCTCATCGTGCTGTGCTCATCGTGCTGTGCTCATCGTGCTGTGTTCATCGTGCTGTGTTCACTGCGCGTCGTCCTCACCGCACGCTCGAACCGGGTTCGTGACGTCGCTGTCGCGATCCCCTGCCGACGCTTCATCGGGTCGGACGGTCGGTTCGAGTGGGTCACCACAGGCATTCGCCGATGCGGTTACTGCTCCGGCGGCTCGGGCACCTCGTCGAGGTCGAGCCCCCGCACGGAGAACGACGCCGTCATGAGACGCTCGAGCCACACCTGGTTGAGAGTCGGGGGCTTGCTGCCGTTGAAGCGGAAGTGGAGGTGACTGTGCTCGTTGAGCCAGATCGAGCTCCGGCCGGAGCCGAGCGCGAGCGAGTACGACCAGGACAGCAGGAAGCTCTCCTGCCGACGGAGCTTCTGACTGATGACGAACTTGACGTGCGCGAGTTGACGGTCTTCGAACTCGAAGGTCTCGGTGCCGTAAATAAGGGAGGCCATGCGATGACTATGACACTCGTCTCCCCTTTTACCGAAATTGGTCACGCAATGAGACGGAAGTGACAGTGAAGCCCCCGTTTACACTGTAAGCCGACCTGACCGGCCCTCAGTTTTCGACGGTTTTCGTCGCCGCCCGCCGAGCACGACCGCTCGGACGCTCGGCGTCACTCCGACGGCGCACCCGGCTCGGGAATCGCATCGATGTCGAGCCCTCGCGAGGCGAACGACGCCTCCATCATCGCGGAGAGCCACCGGTCGTTGAGGCGCGGCGGCCGGTCCTCATCGAAGCGGAAGTGCAAGTCGCTCGCCTCGTTCAGCCAGAGCGAGCTCCGCCCGTCCGCGTTCCGATGCGTCCACGACAGCAGGAACCCCTCATGCCGGCGCAGCTTCTGGCTCGCCACGACCTTGACGTGGGCGAGCAGTCTCTCGTCGAATTCGAACTCTTCGTTCCCGTAGATCAGAACGGCCATGCCGACACAATAACGCTTGCGCTATTCGGATATTAAGAGGGGGCTGACGAGGTTCCGACTGCGGCGGATCGGCATCGGTCTCCGCACGGGACTCGTGAGAAGCACATCCCGACCGGTCCGGGCAAGGACTTTCACGGAGAAGCGCTTCTCGCTAACTTCAGGCCGTCGCCGTTCGCGCTCACCGCACCGGGTCCCATCGGGAATCCGGCCGCTCGGACTGCCGATCCACGAACGAGGGATCGCACTCCGGCGGGCAGGTATCCCCGGGCGCGGCGGCAGGAGGAAAGGGAAGCAATGAGGAAAATCACTCGCGTGCTCATGGCCGTCGGGGCCGTGTCCGCGCTCGCCGCCGTGAGCGCCTGCAGCTCCGGCGGAGGAGCGACCGGCGGGGGCGACGTGTCGTTCGGCACCGACGCCACCGGAACGCTCAACGCCTGGGGGTTCGAGAACGCGGACGACGTGGGCACGTCGCGGCTCGACTACGCCGCCGAGCAGCTCGACGGCCTCGAGGTGAAGATCGACCAGACCTCCTTCGACGCACAGAAGTTCACCACCCGCGTGGCCGGGGGCAACGTCCCCGACGTGGTGCAGATGGACCGCCGCTTCGTCGCCACCTACGCGTCGCAGGGGCTCATCATGCCGCTCGACGAGTGCTTCTCGGCTCACGACGTCGACCCGACCTCGACCTACTACGAATCGGTCCTCGACGACGTCACCTACGACGACGGGGTCTGGGGCGTGCCGCAGTTCTACCAGCCGCCCGCGATCATCCTCAACAACCGCGTTCTCGATGCGGCCGGCGTCTCACCGGAGGAGATCGACACGTCGAAGCCCGACGTCCTGCTCGGCGCGATCGAGAAGATGTACCAGGAGGAGGGCGGCAACCCCTCCGTCGTCGGTTTCGACCCGGTCGCGGGCGGCCAGGCGGGTCTATGGATCCTCGGCGCCGGCGGCACCCTCGTGGAGGACGGCAAGCCCACGCTCGACGACGAGTCGAACATCGCCGGTCTCGAACTGCTCAAGAGCATCACGGACGCGCAGGGCGGATACGCGAAGGTGAAGAGCTTCACCGACTCCTTCGACACCTTCGGCGAGAACAACCAGTTCGTCGCCGATCAGGTGGGGGCGCAGGTCAATGCGCAGTGGTACGTGAACGTGCTGAGCCCCTACGTCGACTCGCTCGACATCTCCGCTGTGCCGTTCCGCGGCGCGGACGGCGAGCCGTTCGCCGTCGCCGGCGGCCAGGCGTTCGTCATCCCGGCGAACGCGAAGAACCCCGACGCCGCGTGCGCCTGGGCGCTCGAGCTCACGAGCCTCGACGCGTGGAAGGCCGCGGGTGAGGCGCGCGCGGCGACGCTCGAGGAGACGCCGGGCGCCATCAACGCCGGCCTGTTCACCGGCTCGCCCGAGGCCGACGCGTTCGTCCGCGAGGAGTACGTGGGCGACAGCGGCAACGAGGGCTTCGACCAGACGATCTCGACCTTCTACGATGCTGTCGAGAACGGGGAGACCTTCGGCTCGTCACCGGCGGGTCAGCAGATCGAGACGGAACTCAACAACGCGGTGACGTCGGTGCTCCTGGGCGACAAGTCGCCGGAGGACGCCCTCGCCGACGCGCAGAAGGCGGCCATGCGCGCCTACGACCAGGCGGTCGGCTGACCGGTAGCCCGCACGAGCGGAGGGGCCCGGGAGCGCATGCTCCCGGGCCCCTCTCGTTCGACGTGACCGGTCGCCGACACGCTCGGGGACCGGAGGTGTCGAGGGGGTCAGGAGCCGGCGGGCGCGAAAAGGGGCCCGGGAGCGTCTGCTCCCGGGCCCCCCTTCGAGGTCGCCTGCTTACTTGAAGGCGTCCTTGACGTTCTCGCCGGCCTGCTTGAGGTCGGCCTTCGACTGATCGGCACGACCCTCGGCGACCTTCTCGTCGTCGTTCGTCGCGTTGCCGAAGGCCTCCTTGGCCTTGCCGACGAGCTTCTCGGTGGTGTTCTCCACCTTGTCATCCGCACCCATGTGATCTCCCTTCGTTGGTCCGACCGCCGGTGGGATCTCCGACGTGCAAGCGACGCTACGCCGTGCCCATCCGCGAGCGCTGGGCCTTGCGCGATCCGGACCGACCCTCTAGCACCCGTGCGGAGAAGCGCTTCTCGCGATATCAGCCCCTTGACAATCGGCAGGAGCAGCAGGGGAAGCACGCTTCTCCGCGGAAAGCAACGAGTTGAGCGAGTCGTTTCTCGGCAATAGCGTCCGGATGGGCTCGCGATCCACGGCCCGCTCGAGGAGGGTGCACCACACGATGTCGCAGACGCGAACCGAGCACACCCCGGTCTCCGAGATCCGGGTGCGCAAGTACAACAGGCGCGAGGCCATCGCCGGCTACCTGTTCATCAGCCCGTGGATCATCGGCTTCCTCGTCTTCACGGCCGGCGCGATGGGGTATAGCCTCGTCATCTCGCTGAGCGACTACAACCTGGCCACGGGGGCCATGTCCCCCACCGGCATCGACAACTACGCCGCGCTGTTCGAGGATCCCAAGGTCGCCCTCTCGCTCGGCAACACGCTCTTCTACGCGATCCTCGCCGTGCCGTTCGAGATCGCGTTCGCCCTCCTGCTCGCCTTCGTCCTCAACCGCGTCGGCCGCGGCGCCGGGTTCTTCCGCACCGTGTTCTACCTCCCGAAGATGACGCCGACCGTCGCGACCGCGGCGATGTTCCTCCTGCTGCTGAACGGCAACACCGGCGCCATCAACCAGGCCCTCCGCTCCATCGGCATCGAGGGTCCGCAATGGCTCATCGACCCCGACTGGGTGAAGCCGTCGATCGTCCTCATGACCCTGTGGGGCGTCGCCGGAACGATGGTCATCTTCCTCGCCGCACTCAAGAACGTGCCCGTCGAGCTCTACGAGGTCTCGGCGCTCGACGGCGCCGGCCCCGTGCGCCAGTTCTTCTCGATCACGGTCCCGATGATCTCCGGCGCCATCTTCTTCAACGTCATCGTCCTGACGATCGGCGCCCTTCAGGTGTTCGATCAGGCCTACCTGCTGTTCTGGCGCGACCAGACGAATGCGTCGCCCGAGTCGTCCCTGTTCTACGGCGTGTACCTGTTCCAGCAGGCCTTCCGCCAGTTCAACTTCGGGTTCGCCGCGGCGATGGCCTGGCTGCTCTTCGTGATCATCCTGCTCATCACGCTCGTGCAGGTGAAGATGAGCAACCGATTCGTGTACTACGAGGGAGACAACCGATGAGCGCCTCGACCGGCACGAACGCGAGCACCACGACCGGCGGCACCAGGACCGGCGCCGGCGCGACGCGCGAGGACGTCTCGATCGACAGCGGGCCCATCGTGGGTCTTCCGCCCGAGATGGACGCGGAACTCGCCGACCACCCCGCGGGCCCCGCCCGCGGGGAGCGCCAGTTCGCAGGCGACGGCAAGTACCGCCGACGCCGAGCCGTGCTCAAGGGCCTGTTGTGGGTGCTGCTCGCGGGCTTCTCGGCGCTGTTCCTGTACCCGTTCGTCTGGCTCGTGGCGGCGAGCCTCAAGCCGCGCGGCGAGGTGTTCGACAACCGCCTCATCCCGAACACGATCCTCCCCGGCAACTACGCCGAGGTGTGGAACCAGCTCCCGCTTCTGTCATGGATCGGGAACAGCGTCGTGATCGCGCTGCTCGCCGCCGCGTTCGTCGCGATCTCGAGCTCGCTCGTCGCCTTCGGCTTCGCGTACTTCCGCTTCCCCGGCCGGAATCTGCTCTTCGGTCTCGTACTCGCCACCATGATGCTTCCGGGCGCCGTCACGATGGTGCCGCAGTACCTCATCTGGAAGAACCTGGGACTGCTGGGGACGTCGCTACCCCTGTTCGCGGCGAACTTGTTCGGCTCGGCGTTCTACATCTTCCTGCAGCGGCAGTTCTACCTCGGTCTCCCCAAGGAGCTGTTCGAGGCGGCCCGTCTCGACGGCGCGAGCTACTTCGGTCTGTTCCGCCGCATCGCGCTGCCGCTGTCGATTCCCTCGTTCGTCATCATCTTCCTGTTCGAGTTCCAGGCGAGCTGGAACAACCTGCAGGGCGCGCTCATCTACCTGAACGCCGGGTCGGTGGAGGGCTTCACCGTGCCGCTCGGGATCTCCTATGCGATGACGACGTTCAGTCCGACGAACGGCGGGCACGGCGACTACCAGTTCGTCATGGTCGCGAGCGTCATCGTGACGATCCCGATGCTCATCCTCTTCGCCTTCGGCCAGCGCTACTTCATCGAGGGCGTCGCCACCCAGGCCCGCAAGGGCTGACGCGCGCCTCCGCCTCGGAGGTGTCAACCGCTTGAGCGGATCCACCCGGCCGAGCATCGTCGGCACCATGAGGGATGACGCAGCGACGACGAGGTCGGCCCGATGAGCGGGACGAGGGGGTCGTCCGGATCGGGCTCGACCGCCGGGGTCTCCCGCAGCTCCGGCCGCCGCAGCTCCGTCCACGGGCGGATCGCGGGCCTCGACAGCTCGATCGCGCTGCTCACGGAGGGGTACCTCTTCGGCCGGAACCGGTTCCAGCGCGCGGACACCGACCTCTTCGAGACGCGTCTCCTGATGCGGCCCGCGACCGTCGTCTACGGCGCAGAGGCCGCACGGGTCTTCTACGACGGCGACCGCTTCGGCCGGGAGCGCGCCATGCCGACCTCCGTCATGCATCTGCTGCAGGACGAGAGCAGCGTGCAGTCGCTCTCGAGTGTGGCGCACCGGCGACGCAAGTCCCTCTTCGTCGAGCTCCTCATGGACGACGACGCGATCGCGGACGTGCAGAGCATCTTCCGCAACGAGTGGGCGAGGACCGTCAGGACCTGGACCGGCGAGGTGGTCCTGCACGACGAGCTCACGACCCTGCTCACACGCGTCGCCCTGCGGTGGGTGGGCATCGCTCCCTCCCGCGTGGACGTCGGCCGCCTGAGCGCGGAGCTCGCCGCGATGATCGAGCACGCCGGATCGTTCGGTCCCTCGAACTGGCTCACGCGTGGTCGGCGGCGGAGCGCAGAACGGTGGGCGCGGGACGTCGTCGCGGCCGAGCGGCGCGAGGCGGAGCGATTGCGGCGCTCGGGACGCAAGGAGTCATCGCCCGTGGCGGTCCAGTCGCCGGTCCGTCGGCTGGCGACGGCTCGCGGCGACGACGACGAACTGCTGCCCCTCGACGTCGCGGCCGTCGAGCTGCTCAACGTCCTGCGACCGACCGTCGCGGTGGCCCGTTTCGTCGTGTTCGGCGCCCACGCGCTGCACCGGTGGCCGAACTGGCGCCGCCGCTTGCGTTCGGGTGCCTCCCCCGATCGCGACGCGCTCCTCCTCACCCACGAGGTGCGCCGGTGCTACCCCTTCTTCCCGGTCGTCGGCGGTACCGCGCGACGACGCTTCGACTGGCGCGATCGCACCTTCGAGCCGGGCGACTGGGTGCTCCTCGACCTCTACGCGACCAATCACGACGAGCGCATCTGGGGCGACGCCACGGTGTTCCGTCCCGATCGCTTCCGCGACTGGGACGGCGACCCCTTCACCCTCGTGCCGCAGGGCGCCGGGGACCCCCTGCGCGGGCACCGGTGCCCGGGTGAGCGGGCCACGGTGGCGATCCTGGAGACGGCGCTGCTCGAGCTCGCCCGGCTCGACTACTACGTTCCGGAGCAGGATCTCGACATCGCGCTCACCCGGTTCCCCGCCCTGCCGAAGAGCGGCTTCCGTCTGGGTCTGCTTCCCCCCGCCCGCGCTCGCGCCGGCATGAGGACGGGGACCTTCCAGCCTCGCCATGGCGCTCCCGACCCGCGCGACGACGAGCGCCCGGGCGAGAGGGGCACCGAGGAGCGGGGCCGGGGACAGCAGCGCCCGGAAGTATAGGGCCTGCTCTCCGGGGGTGAAACGGTGCGGCCTCGCGTTTGTCGTTCGCCGGCGGGCGCGGGAGCATTGATCCACACCGGACCATCGACGAGAGGACCGACCATGTCCGCACGTTCCACCGACGAGCGCCCGAGTCTCCGGGACCGGTCACTCGGCTCCCTCATCGGGAGCATTCCCGACCTCGTCTCCCGGTTGATCCGGGGCGAGATCCAGCTGGCGAAGCAGGAGATGACGGCGAAGGCCAAGGCCGCCGGCGTCGGGGTCGGCATGCTGGTCGGCGCAGCGATCCTCGGCATCATCTTCCTGCAGATCGTCCTCGCCGCGGCCATCATCGCGCTGTCCCTGGTCCTGCCGGCGTGGGCCGCCGCCCTCATCGTCGGCGGCGTGGTCCTCATCCTCGTGATCGTGCTCGCGCTCGTGGGGCTCAAGGCCCTCAAGACCGGCGTACCGCCGGTTCCGACCGAGGCCGTCGAGAACGTCAAGTCCGACATCCGCGCCATCAAGGGAGAAGGCGAATATGACAGCTCCCGCCGCTGACGGTCCGGGCGGTGCGGGATCGGCGCGCGACGACGCCGCTCGCTCGATCAGCCGGTCAGGCGAGGAGCGAGACGAGGTGGACGCCGTCCGTGCGGAGCTCGCCGACACTCTCGACGCGCTCGAGAGGAAGCTCGACCCCCGGCGCCGCTGGAACGACGTCCGATCCCGGGTGACCGCCCGGGCGGCGGAGCGGCCCGTCCCCGCGGCCGCCGTGGCCGTCGCCGGAGCGAGCGTGCTGGTCTTCGCCGTCGTGCTCGTCGTCCGCGTCGCGCGGCGCTGACGCGCGGGCCGCTCGCCCGCGACCGTCCCCCACGCATCGCCTCGCTACTCGTCGCCCACCGGCCCTCGTCGGGTACCGCCGTCCCCGACGCCTGTCAAGCGGGTGCCTCCCGCGGCGGCGGCGTCCTACGGTGGAGGAACGCGCGGATCGAGGGGAGAGCACGATGACGATGGATGTCGAGACAGCACCGAGGTCCGCGGCTCCGCTCACGGTCGCCTCTCCGATCGGGAGCCGCACCGCGACGATCCGCGCCGGCGTCGTCGAGACCGAGGCGCACGACGAACTCGTCCTCGACCGGGTCACACCGAGCGTGCTGCGTGTCACGACCGACGACCGCGTCCTCGGATTCGTCGAGCACGTCGGGCGGGTCTACGTCGCCCTGTCGGGTGAACGGTACGACCGCGCCGTCGAGGTCGCGCAGTCGCTCGACGTGACGGACGCGGTGCGCGCCCTCGTCTGACGCTGTGCCCTGCTGACGACCGGCGTCGCGCGCGACGACGCGGCGACCCCATGGACGTCGCGGCAGCCCCAGGCCAAAGGCCCAGAGGAATCGAGCCCGAGGAAATCGAGCCCACAGAAAAGAGGAGAACCGATGAGCGCTCTCGTCATCACCACCAACTACGGCGTCGAGCAGGACGAGCTGACGGAACC
>CAKTZW010000060.1 GCA_934636065.1 uncultured Labedella sp. | reverse complement strand
GCCGGGGGCTTCGGACGGGACGCGAACTGCTCGAAGACGGCACGCGGGTGCTCTCGCGCCTCGATGCCGACGATGTCGCGGCCGAGCCAGATGTTGTTCCACCAGCCCCAGACGACGCGGAACTTGCGCTCCCAGCTCGGCATGGCGAGACCGTGGTAACCGCGGTGCGCGACCCAGGCCGGGAAGCCCTTGATGGCGAGCTTGCCGGACTGGAAGACGCCGATTCCGAGGCCGAGGCCCGCGACGGCTCCGAGGTTCTTGTGCAGGTAGTTCTTCGGCTCCTCGCCGCGCAGCGTGGCGACGAGGTTCTTCGCGAGGAGCTTGCCCTGCCGGACGGCGTGCTGAGCGTTCGGCACGCAGTATCCGCCGACGCCGCCGCCGCTCAGGTCCTTGATGGCCGCGATGTCGCCGGCGCCCCACGCGTCGGCCACGATGGTGTCCTCGTCGCCGACCCGGAGGTCGGTGCGCACCTTGATGCGGCCGCGCTCCTCGACCGGGAGGTCGCTGTTGCGCACGATCTGCGGGTTCGCCATGACGCCGGCCGTCCACACGATGAGGTCCGACTCGAAGGACTCGCCCGTCGAGAGCTCGATCTTGCCGTCGACGGCCGACTGCAGCTGCGTGTCGAGGTGGACGAGGGCCCCGCGCTCCGCGAGGTTCTTCAGCACCCAGTGGCTCGTGGGGAGGGAGACCTCCGGCATGATCCGCCCCATCGCCTCGATGAGGTGGAAGTGCACGTCGTCGAACGAGATCTGCGGATAGGACGACAGGAGGGCGGAGGCGAACGACCGCAGCTCGGCGAAGACCTCGATGCCGGCGAATCCGCCGCCGACCACGACGACGGTGAGGAGCTTGTCGCGCTCGGGGCCGGCGGGAAGAGTCGCCGCGCGGTCGAAGTTCCCGAGGATGCGGTCGCGGATCGCCACGGCCTCCTCGATCGTCTTGAGGCCGATGGCGTTCTCCGCGATGCCGGGGATCGGGAACGTGCGGGAGACGGCACCGCCCGTGACGACGACGATGTCGTACTCGAACTCCCACGCCTCGCCGAGCTCCGGCGTGATCGTCGCCTTCTTCGACGCGTGGTCGATCGCCGTGACCTTCGCGGTGATGACCTCGGTCCGCTTGAGGTGGCGGCGGTGCGCGACGACGGCGTGACGTCCCTCGATGGAACCGGCGGCGACCTCGGGGAGGAAGGGCTGGTACGTCATGTACGGGAGGGGGTCGACGATCGTGACGTCGGCCTCACCGGGTCGAAGCTGCTTCTCCAGCTTCCACGCGGTGTAAAAACCGGCGTATCCGCCGCCGACGATGAGGATCTTGGGCACGGTGAATGCTCTCCTACACGTGTGTGTCGTATTGACTCGATCAGATGATGTACTTGCAGGCCGCCCGCGAGCAAGGCCGGGTGGCTCCGACGACACCGAGCGGCTCGAGTCTATCAGCCGACTTCACAGTGAATTCACACTGCGAGCGTGCGTCGCCCCGTGCCGCCGCCGGTGTCGGCGGTCGTCAGGCCGGCGTCTCCACCACGCACTCGCACCGGGTCGGGCTCCAGCTGGAGCGGTCGAGGGCGAGGTCGCCGATCGGGTTCACGCCGCGTCCGGCGGCGAGGGCGTGCGCCGCGAGGGCGTGCAGGCACTTGACCCGTGTGGGCATCCCTCCCGCGGAGAAGCCGGAGATCTCGGGAACGACCTCGATCGACTCCCGGTCCGCGAGGTACCGCTCGTGGGCGGTCCGGTACTCCGACGCGACCGCGGGATCCTCGTCGAGCAGCGCCGCGAGCTCCGGCATCACGTGGGTGGCCTCGAGCGCCGACATCGCCGCGGTCGCAGCGGGGTGGGTGAGGTAGTAGAAGGTCGGGAACGGCGTGCCGTCCGGCAGACGGGGCGCCGTGACGACGACGGTCGGGCGGCCGCAGACACAGCGGGCTGCGATCCCGAGTACGCCGCGGGCGGGGCGGCCCAGCTGGGCGCGGAGGGCGCGGAGGTCCTCGTCGGTCGCCGGTTCGCCCAGCGCGGCGGGTCGCGCGGGAACGGTGCTGTCGGAGCTCATTGGTCGATTATCCCGCAGGACGCCGGTCGCCCGGTCGACCGGTCGCCCGGTCGACCGGTCACTCGGGAGCGGTCACCTCGTCGGCGTACGCGGCCGTGAGCAGCGAGGCGAGGAGGGATTCCGTCCAGTCGACGTCCGTCGTCGTGAGCTCGTCGCTCACGGGCTCGTCGACGTCCGCGAGGACGGCGGCGTCGAGGTCGTTGATGACGAGGAAGCTGACCTCCCCGGGCTTGACGTAGAAGAAGCGCTCGCGAGCCTGCGTCATGACGAACGTCGAGTCGTCCCAGCGCTCGCGCTCCGACGTCAGCCGCTCGACCGTCGCCGTGTCGTCGGCGAGCTGCGAGCTCAAGTCGGCGATCTGCTGACGCTGTTCGACGAAGGCCTTGATGTTGGGGGCCAGCACGACGACCCCGAGGACGAGCAGCCCCATCATGAGGAGTGAGAACCCGGAGAACCGGATGCCACGGAGCCACGCGGCTCCGGGCGACGAGCGGACGGGGACGCGCGGCTCCCTCGAGGTGCTGGGCACGTTCTCCTCCATCCTGTGCTGGTCCGAGCCCGGTGCTGGTCCGAGCCCTGTACTGGGTCCGAGCCGACGGCGTGCCGTCGACCGCTGCGGTGCCCGAAACGACGGACTCCCCCGATCGAGCGATCGAGGGAGTCCGATGACGCGGGGTCGGTCAGGCCGTGAAACGCGGGAACGCCGAGCGACCGGCGTAGACCGCGGCACCACCCAGGAGCTCCTCGATCCTCAAGAGCTGATTGTACTTGGCGACCCGCTCGGACCGGGCAGGCGCACCGGTCTTGATCTGGCCGGCGTTGGTCGCGACGGCGAGGTCGGCGATCGTCGTGTCCTCGGTCTCACCCGAGCGGTGCGACAGGATCGCGGTGTACCCCGAGCGCTGCGCGAGGGACACGGCGTCGAGCGTCTCGGTCAGCGTGCCGATCTGGTTGACCTTGACGAGCAGCGAGTTCGCGGCACCGCGCTCGATGCCGTCAGCGAGGCGGGTCGGGTTGGTGACGAAGAGGTCGTCGCCGACGATCTGGACCTTCGACCCGAGGGCGGGCGTGAGGTGGGCGTAGCCCTCCCAGTCGTCCTCGGCGAGCGGGTCCTCGATCGTGACGAGCGGGTAGGAGTCCACGAGGTCGCCGAAGTACGCCGTCATCTCCTCGCTCGACCGGGCCTGGCCCTCGAACTGGTAGGCGCCGTCGCGGTAGAACTCGCTCGACGCCACGTCGAGCCCGAGCGCGAGGTCCGTTCCCGGCGTGAAGCCGGCCTTCTCGATGGCCTGCATGATGAAGTCGAGAGCGGCGCGGTTGTGCTCGAAGTCGGGAGCGAAGCCGCCCTCGTCCCCGAGGCCGGTCGCGAAGCCGTTCTGCTTGAGCAGGCTCTTGAGCGCGTGGTAGGTCTCGACTCCCCAGCGCAGACCCTCCGCGAAGGTGGGGGCACCCACGGGGAGGACCATGAACTCCTGGATATCGACACCCGTGTCGGCGTGCGCGCCGCCGTTGATGATGTTCATGAGCGGGACCGGGAGCACGTGCGCGTTCGGTCCACCGAGGTACTGGTAGAGCGGCAGGTCGGCCGAGTCGGCCGCCGCCTTCGCCACGGCGAGGCTGACGCCCAGGATGGCGTTCGCGCCGACGCGCTTCTTGTTGTCGGTGCCGTCGACCTCGATGAGCGCCTGGTCGACGAGGCGCTGGTCGATCGCCGGCAGTCCCTCGATCGCCGGTCCGAGCTCGTCCTCGACGGCCTCGACGGCACGACGGACGCCCTTGCCGAGGTAGCGGGCGGAGTCGCCGTCGCGCAGCTCGTAGGCCTCGAACGCTCCGGTGGACGCGCCCGACGGGACGGCGGCACGACCGACGGTGCCGTCCTCGAGCAGGACCTCCACCTCGACGGTCGGGTTGCCGCGCGAGTCCAGGATCTCGCGAGCTGCTACAGCCTCAATGAGTGCCACGGTGAATCTCCTCGTCAGTGTGGTGTTTGTGGGTGATCCGCACCCACGCGGTCAGTCTAGCGATGGCCTCCCGGCCCTCCCCGCACGCGTTCAGCAGCTGTTCACGCGAGCGTCCGGAACTCGAGCTCCGCCGCGCTCACGCCGTCGTGCGCGTCCCGTGGAACGGTGGCGAAGCGGCCGAACCCGTCCGCGGCCACCCGATCGAGCAGGGCCTTGAGGTTCTTGACGCGTCGCTCGAGCCGCACGCGGGGCGCTCCGCCCGCCACGAGCTCCGACTTAAGCCGCAGGAGCAGTCCCGGGTCGGCGTCCGCGTCGTGCACGAGCACGACGGCGTCGTCGCGGTTCGCCTCGACGGACGAGACGATGTCGACGATGCGCTCGAAGCCGATCGAGAACCCCGTCGCCGGAACCTCCTGGCCGAGGAAGCGCCCGATCATCCCGTCGTAACGGCCCCCTCCGCCGAGTGAGTAGCCGAAGTCGGGGTGCTCGATCTCGAAGATCGGACCCGTGTAGTAGCCCATCCCGCGGACGAGGAACGGGTCGAACACGACGAGGTCGCGGGCGAACTGCGGGTCCCCCGGCGGCGGGGCGTCGACGCGCGACTGCGCCGTCGCCGCCAGGCCGATCCCCGCGAGCTCCTCGACGACGGAGCGGTCCGCGCCCTCCGGGAGCTCCCGCAGGATCTGCCGCACGCCGAAGGGCACGAACTCCATCGTGCGTGGGCGCTGGAAGAACGACTCGAGGGCGTCGACAGCCGCCTCCGTCGCGCCGCGGCCGCGGAGCTCCGCGATCACGCCGTCGTGCCCGATCTTGTCGAGCTTGTCCACGCTGATGAGGACCGCGGCCTGCTCCTCAGCGCCGAATCCGAAGCCCGCGAGCATGCCGACGAGCAGTCGCCGGTCGTTGACGCGGATGCGGAAGCCGTCGATGCCGAGGGCGCGCAGCGCCGCTGCCGTCGCGGACAGCAACTCGACCTCGGCGAGCGGACCGGGCTCTCCGATGATGTCGATGTCGCACTGGACGAACTGGCGGTACCGCCCCTTCTGGGGCCGCTCGGCCCGCCACACCGGCGCGACCTGCAGCGAGCGGAAGACCGGCCCGAGCTCCGCCCGGTGGCTCGCGTAGAAGCGCGCGAGCGGGACGGTGAGGTCGAAGCGCAGCCCGAGGTCGGCGAGCGAGGACGCTCCCCCGTGCTCGGCCGCCGCGCGCAGGGCGTCGGCGTCGAGCCCCCGCTTGAGGATGGAGTACGCGAGCTTCTCGTTGTCCCCGCCGAGTCCCGAGTGGAGCCGGTCGTGATCCTCGACGACGGGCGTCTCGATCTCGTCGAAGCCGTGGCTGCGGTACACACGACGGATCGTCGCGAGCGCCGCCTCCCGTCGCGCCTTCTCGGCCGGGAGGAAATCGCGCATTCCGCGCGGCGGGGAGATGGGTGAAGCCATGACCCGATTGTGCCATGCACGATCGACGGGCCCCGTCTCCCGGCTCGCGCTACGCTTCGACGGGCGCCACTCCCGGCCGGCGCCGATGGAGGTTCGAGACGTGACCGATTCGCCCCAGACGACGGCACCGCCCGCTCCGGCGCCGGCCCCGACGGCCGGCATCGTCGTGAACGGCTTGAGGCGGTCCTTCGGGAACGTGCATGCCGTGCGAGACATGAGCTTCGAGGCCCGGCCCGGCCGGGTCACGGCCCTCATCGGGCCGAACGGCGCCGGGAAGACGACGTTGCTGCTCATGCTCGCCACCCTGCTCGCTCCCGACGCCGGGACCATCAGCGTCGCGGGCCACGACCCCGTGCGCTCCCCCGGCGAGGTGCGACGGGTCACCGGCTGGATGCCCGACGTCCTCGGTTCGTGGAATGCCCTCACCGTCCGTCGCGCGCTCGAGACCACCGGGCGGCTCTACGGCATGTCGCGCGAGCAGGCGGCCGACCGGGCCAGGGCGCTCGTCTCCCTCGTGTCGCTCGATGCTCTCGCGGAGAAGCAGACGAGGTCGTTGTCGCGCGGTCAGAAGCAGCGGTTGTCGCTCGCCCGCGCGCTCGTCCATGACCCGGCCGTGCTGCTGCTCGACGAGCCCGCCTCGGGCCTCGATCCCGCGGCGCGCGTCGCGCTCCGCGAGCTCGTGCGGGGCCTGGCCCGAGAGGGCCGGACCGTCCTCGTGTCCAGCCACGTGCTGTCCGAGCTCGAGGAGCTCGCCGACGACGCCGTCTTCGTGGAGGGCGGTGCGACGGTGAGCGCCGAGCGGCTCGCCCGCGCCGCGACGACCTCGAGACCCTGGCGGATCCGGGCCATCGATCCCGCGCCGCTCGCGGTCGCCCTCGCCGACCTCGGTGTCCCGCCCGCATCGATCTCGCCCATCGGTGACGCCGTCGTCGTGCCGCTGACGACGGACGAGGCCGCGGCGGGTCTGCTCGCCGAACTCGTGCGGCGCGGCGTGCGCATCACGGCGTTCGCCCCCGCCGTCGGGGACTTCGAACGGACCCTGCAGGGACTCACCGACGCGCGCACGACCGACCCCGCCGCCGGCCGGGCCACCCCCGGAGGAGACCGATGATCCCGTTCCTGCGCGGCGTGCGCACCATCGTCGCTCTCGAGCTCGCCCAGCGCGTCCGCGGAGTCGCGGTCTACGTGCTCCTCGGGCTCTTCGCCCTGCTCGTGGCGGTCGTCACGGCGCTCGCGTGGTGGACGGACACCGCGATGGGCGAGTCGGGCGGCGACAGCGGCGGCTTCCTGTTCTCCACCATCGTCTACTTCGTCCTCCTGCTGGGCACCCTCCTGGCGCCCGCGCTGAGCGGGGCGGCCGTCAACGGCGATCGCGACGCCGGGACGCTCGCGACGACGCAGGTCACCCTCGTCTCGACGACCCAGATCGTCGTCGGCAAGTTCGTCGCGTCGTGGATCACGTCGCTCGCGTTCCTCGTGATCTCGCTCCCGTTCCTGCTGTCCTGCTTCGCGCTCGGCCAGGTCTCGGCGCGCACGGCCCTCGCTTCCCTCGCCGTCCTGATCGTCGAGCTCGCCGTCGTCTCGGCGATCGGCGTCGGCCTCTCCGCGATCATCAATCGGCCGCTCTTCTCCGTCGCGGCCACCTACCTCGTCGTCGCAGCCCTCTCGATCGGCACCCTCATCGCCTTCGGGCTCGGCGGCGCCGCGATCCAGACCGAGGTCCGCTCGACGACGATCTCCATCGATCTCGGCATGATGCCCGACGAGCAATCGGACGACGAGCCCGTCTGCCTGCCACCGGAGACGTACACGTACTCGGCTCCCCGCTTCGATCTCGTGTGGGGGTTCCTCGCCGCCAATCCGTACGTCGTGCTCGCCGATGCGGGCTCCGGCGACTTCGACGCCGACGGATACCCGGCCGACCTCTTCAGCCAGTTCGCCGTCTTCGTCCGCGGTGCACAGATCCCGCCGGAGACGGACGTGGTGTACGACGAGTGCGAGGACTACAGCTCGGGCTACTCCAGCGACTACGACACCGCCGAGGAGACGTGGAACTCGACCACGCCCTCCTGGTTCGTCGGTCTCGCGGCGCACGTCGTCCTCGCCGCCGGGCTGCTGGTGTGGGGCATCGCGCGCACGCGCACCCCGGCGACGCGACTCCCGCGCGGCCAGCGGATCGCCTGAGGCGGCGGAGGCCCCGACGGCGCCGGGCGCACGAACCCTAGGCGCCCGGCGGAACCGCCGGTGGCCGGGCGGATCCCTCGGCCTCGCGCGCGTCGGACTGCAGTCGCGCCGTCGCTCGACGCAACGCACGTTCGGGATCGAGACCCGATCGGGCCGCTCCCGCCGCGAGCGCGAGCAGGACGCGACCGAGTTCGTCCTCGTCCTCGGGCACGGCGCCGATCGCGGGGAGCTCGACCTCGAGCCCCGACCGGTCGAGGCGACCAACGGTCTTCGCCGCGAGAGCGAGGGCGGGGAGCGCCGACGGGAGCCCGTCCATGACGCTCTCGCGCTCGGCCTTCTCCTCGGCCTTCGCGGCGCTCCAGACCCGGAGCACGTCCTCGATCGTCGGGGCGTCGACGCCGGCGAAGACGTGCGGGTGGCGCCGGATCATCTTGTCGGCGGCGTCGCGGGCGACGTCCTCGAGACCGAATCCCTCGCCCGCGTCGCGGGCCGCGATCGCCGAATGGAACACCACCTGCAGGAGGACGTCGGCGAGCTCCTCGCGGATGTGCGCGGGGACCCCGGATTCGACGGCGTCGACGAGTTCGTAGCTCTCCTCGATGAGGTAGGTGAGGAGCGACTCGTGCGTCATCGTCCGGCTCCAGACGCACCGATCGAGCACGTCCTCCATCGCCGCCGCCAGTCGGGCGAGCTCGGGAAGCGTCGGCTGCGCGGTCACGCGCGGGTCCCCGCGCCCGTGCGTGCGATCACCCGTCGGATGAGGCCCTCGCGCCGGGCGGTGAAGGGCGGATAGACGAGGCCGATGGTGTCGGGGGCGAGCGGCTTCCGGAGCACCGCCTTCTCGTGGGTGAACGTGTCGAACGAGCGCTTGCCGTGATACGCGCCCGTCCCGCTCGCGCCGAGCCAGACGCCTCAGCACCGCCGCATCCATGTCGGTCCGAACCGCCACCGCCGTGC